>JAJQBF010000283.1:0-3599 GCA_021203425.1 Clostridiales bacterium
CCATTTTTCTTGCTGCTACGAAAACAAAGCAAATATTTTTGCTGTGTCCTTTTATTGACAGCAATTTTCCTCTATGATATAATAAAAGCGTAGGAAAATATAAATTTTTCCTGCTTTAATATAATCAAATTCAGAGTGAAAAATTTTTTTGAGTGTTTTGCAGAGGAAGTGTTTTTTTGAGGGAGTTTGAATTTACGGTTACGGAAACATCGGGTATCCATGCCCGCCAGGCAGGTCATATTGCTGCCTGTATGAAACAGTTTAAGGCTGAAATAACAATTGAAAAAAGCGGAAAAAAGGCAAATGCAAAAAAAATTTCGAGATTATGGGTCTGCATATCCAAATAGGAGATACTGTTAGGGTGACTGTTTCCGGAGAGGACGAAGAAAGAGCTTTTTCAGAGGCGGAAAGCTATTTAATAAACAATTTCTGAGATAGGAGGAATACATATGAATAACAATGAAAGTTATGTTTTCGGAGTTGATTTGGGAGGAACATCAATTAAGATGGGGTTGTTTACCGACAGCGGCGAGCTTGTTGAAAAATGGGCTGTTCCAACCGACCGTTCTGACAACGGGGCCAATATATTGGGAGATATTGCAAAAAGCGTAAAGTCAAAGGCAAGAGAAAATAATTTAGACAAGGAAATGATAAAAGGTTTAGGCATAGGTGTTCCCGGACCTGTTTTAGACAACGGCAAGGTTTTAGGCTGTGTTAATTTGGGCTGGGACGTTATAAATATAGAAAAAGAACTGTCAAAGCTGACAGGTTACAAGGTTAAATCCGGAAACGATGCCAATGTTGCGGCTTTGGGTGAGCTTTGGCATGGTGCCGGAATAGGCTATAAAAACCTTGTTATGGTTACTTTGGGAACAGGCGTCGGCGGAGGAATTATTTTAAACCACAAAATAGTTTACGGTTCCCACGGCGCCGGAGGAGAAATAGGTCACGCTATTATAAATATAAACGAAACGGAAAGCTGTTCCTGCGGAAATAAGGGCTGTTTGGAACAATATTGTTCCGCAACAGGCATAGTAAGAAGGGCAAACAAGGTTCTTGCAGAAAGCGATAAAGAATCTGTTTTGAGAAATACGGAGGTAGACGCTAAAGCTGTTATGGACGCAGCAAGGGACGGCGACGAATTAGCCTGTGAGGTTTTACACTTTGTTGCCGCAAGACTAGGCAGATTTTTAGCGAATATTGCTGCAGTTATCGACCCTCAAATTTTCTTAATAGGCGGCGGTGTAAGCAAGGCAGGAGATATCCTCATAGATACCGTAAGAAATTATTACAGAGAATTTGCATTTAAATTTTCAAAGGATACTGCCTTTAAGCCTGCAAAGCTGGGAAATGACGCCGGAATTTACGGCGGTGCTATGCTCATAATAAAGGGCTGATAATTTATGGAATGGAAATATCTTCTCTGTCCGGAAAGAATAAGAAAAAGCAAGGGACGTCACGAGGATTTGCGCTCTGCTTTCGAAAAGGACTATCACAGAATTATAGGCAGTGCCTCTTTTAGGCGTCTTCAGGATAAAACACAGGTTTTTCCACTTGATAAAAGCGATTTTGTCAGAACCCGCCTTACCCATTCTCTTGAGGTGTCTTCATTTGGTAAGTCCTTAGGGCAGAGTGTTTCAAAAATAATTTTAAGAGATAAGCTTGACGAGGGTTTTAAGCCGGAATACAGCCATGATATAAGTGATATTCTTTCCTGCGGAGGGCTTATACACGACATAGGAAATCCGCCCTTCGGTCATTTCGGAGAAACTGTTATAAGAAGATGGTTTAAGGACAATCTTTCAAAGCTTGAATACAGAGGAAATAAGCTGACTGAGCTTTTGGAGCCGCAGATGCTTGAAGATTTTTATAATTATGAAGGAAATGCACAAGGACTTCGGCTTGTTACAAAGCTCCACCATGTTGTAGATGAACATGGTATGAATCTCACAAAAGGGCTGCTTTCTTCTGTTATAAAATATCCCGTTTCCTCTCTTGAAATTGACAGAAATTGTGAATATAAAAAGAAATTGGGCTACTTCTATGCCGACGGAGAAACCTTTAACGAAATAGATTCAGGCTGCAGGACAGAGGGAAAGAGAAATCCCCTTGTTTATCTTCTTGAAGCGGCAGATGATATAGCCTATAAAACAGCAGATATTGAAGACGCATATAAAAAGGGACTTATTGACAGTCATATTCTGAGGGACGAACTCGGAGATAAATATAACCGCAGCCTTAAAGACGGCTATAACGGACTGCAAAGGTTTATTGTAACCGTTCAAAGAGAGGCTTTGGAGGATACTTCGGAGGCTTTCGGCGAAAATTACAGTGAAATTATGTCGGGAGATTTTAAAGGAAATCTTCTTGATAAATGTCCGTCGGGGGCTTTGCTTGACCGACTCGGACGTATTGCCTATAAATATGCCTTTTCTTCAAGACAGATTTACCTTATGGAGCTTGGCGGAAAAAGTATTTTAAATGCTCTTTTGGACAGCTTTGTTCCGGCGGTTATCGACCCTAAAAAGTCAGATGATATAAATTTCAAGGTCTGTTCTCTTATTTCGGAAAACTATAAAAATATTTACGAAATATATTCGGAGAATAAGCCGGAAAGGGAAAAGCTCTATCTGCGCCTTTTGCTTGCGGCGGATTATATAAGCGGTATGACAGACAGCTTTGCAAGAGATTTATACCGTCAGCTTAAGGGAATTTAAAAAGCAGACAAACAGCCTATTAACGGTTGAAAAAACGTCAAAATTATGATATTATAAACATATATTAACGGTAATAAGGTAAAAACAATGGGTAAAATAGATGTACTTACAAAAAACTATGTGAGAAATAAAAAAATATTTGCAGACGCTTTCAATTATTATATATATGACGGAGAACAGGTAATTAAGCCGGAAAGCCTTAGGGAGATTGATACGGGGACAGTTTCGGTTCCCTATGGTGAAGACGATACGGGTATAAAAACTCAGCCTGTACAAAGAATAAGAGATGCTTTTTGCTCCGTTATGGCTGATGATGAGACAGTGTATATGCTGCTTGGTATTGAAAATCAAACAGAAGACCATTTTGCTATGCCCGTGAAAAATATGCTCTTATGATGCTATGGAGTATGCGGCACAGGTTCAGGAGGCTGCAAGCGCCCACCGCAAAGCCGGAAACTACGGCACAGGCGCCGAGTTTTTATCCGGTTTTCACAGTGATGACAAACTTCTGCCTGTCGTTACTCTTGTAATATATTGGGGTGACAGAGAATGGCTGGGTCCCAGATCTATTCATGATATGATGAGCACAAAAAATGAGGCGGTTTTAAGGTTTGTCAGCAACTATGAGATTAATCTTATAATTCCACACGAGCTTTCATATAAAGAGGCAGAAAAGTTTTCTTCGGATTTGGGAAAGGCACTTATGTATATTAAAAATATGAGAAATCCGTCGGAAATTAAGAGAATGATAGTTGATGACAAATATAGGAAAGTCGAATGTGAAACAGGCATACTGTTAAGCGAAATTATGAATTTTGAATACCATTTGCCTAAAAATGAGGAGGTGGCTGATGTGTGTTATGCTATAGAAATGATAAAAAA
>JAJQBF010000283.1:3699-16355 GCA_021203425.1 Clostridiales bacterium
TGCCTAAAAATGAGGAGGTGGCTGATGTGTGTTATGCTATAGAAATGATAAAAAAGAAGCTGTAGATGAAGCAGTTCAGGCAGAAAGAAAGGCTGCAAAGGAGGCAGTTCAGGCAGAAAGGAAAGCTGCAAAGGAGGCAGTTCAGGCAGAAAGGAAGGCCGCAAAGGAAGCAGAAAGTAAAGCTGTTATTTTAACAACAATAGAAAACTACCGTGAATTTAACGTGACGGAAACGGATATTGAAAAGAGGATCAGAGAAAAATTCAATCTTTCTCAGGAAACGGCAAAAGAGTATATGCTGATAAAGAGCGCTTAAAGTTTATCAAACTTTATAAAAGCAGGAAAAGAAGGTGAAAACAGATATGATTTTAGCTGTTGACATAGGGAATTCAACTATTGTCATAGGTGTTATGAAAAATGACGGAAAGGCGGTTTTTAACTCGAGAATTAAAACCGATATTTTCAGAACTGCCGACCAGTATGCCATAGGCATTAAAAACATACTGGAGCTTTACGGGACAGACAAGGCAAAAATTGACGGAAGTATTATTTCAAGCGTTGTGCCTCCTGTTCTCAATGCCGTAAAATATGCAATTAAAATTGTAACGGGAATAAACCCCATAGTCGTAGGTCCGGGTGTTAAAACAGGGCTTAACATACTTATGGACGATCCCGGTCAGGTAGGCAGCGACCGTATTGTGACAGCCGTTGCGGCGCTTAACATATATAAGCCGCCCATGATAATAATCGATATGGGTACGGCGACTACAATAGAGGTTGTGGATAAAAACAAAAATTATATCGGCGGCTGTATCTGCCCCGGTGTTAAAACCTCGTTAGATGCCCTTTCAAGCAAAACCGCCCAGCTTCCTTCAATAAGCCTTGAAAAGCCCAAAAGGGTTTTGGGCAAAAACACTGTTGAGTGTATGAGAAGCGGTATAATTTACGGCTCGGCGGCTATGATTGACGGACTTATAAGCTATTTCGAAGAGGAACTCAGCGAAACAAGCACAAGGGTGGCTACCGGCGGATTTTCCGCCCAAATTGTACCCTTCTGCAGAAATAAAATCCATATTTCGGAAAATCTGCTTATGGAGGGGCTTTACCTTATCTATCGCAGAAATATGAAATAACCTGTAATGACGGTCGGAAGATTTTGTTAAAAAAATAAATACAAGGGAGAGTGTGTTTTAATGGATAAAATCGGACGCTTGGAATTGACCGTCAAGTTATTCTTTGAAGGAAAATACAGCAGCATAGATACTTTTACCGAGGTATTTACTGAAATATATTGTTTAGACTCTAATGACGGGATTGATATGAATGAACTGCACAAATTTGAAAGACTATTTGAAATTACGAGCAGATATGATCCTTCTGATGTGCGGTTAAAGGGTAAAAGAATATATTTTAACGATGATGATGTATTAAAGGAATTGGATAACTTTACTTATTTAAAGCCTTAGCAGGCAAGATTTGCCGAAAATTTGAAATCAAATAAAAAGATAGCTGTTTAAAGTAATAATAAAAGAGCAGAGACGAAATACATGAATTTTGCCACTGCTCTTTTTTTAATTTAAAAATTTTTTATTCAGATACCACGTAGGACTGTACACCCTCGGGAATGGCACCGAAGTCGGTTGACATACCTATAATAAAGTCAACGTCTTCTTCCTTGCTTATAACGTCAAGTCTTTTAACAAGCTTAACAAGGTCTTCATCGTTTAAGGATTTAATAATTTTGTAAAGACCGTCCACAAATATCTTTTCAATATCGCTGTTCTGTGAAAGTATGCCGAAAATAAAACCGGCAAACTCGCGGTAATTGTAAATATCGCAGGCAGATGTTTCAACAAAACGGATACCCGAATGAATATCGTAAATATGCTTTTTGTTGTCGTCTATAAAGACGATATTGCCGTTTGCGACTTTCTGCGCTTCGTTTGCCATTGTAATAAGCTGTTTGGTTTTGCCATGACCTTTTGCTGAAATAAGTAATTGAATCATTTTATTTTCCTCCTCTAATTGCAGAGCAATATTTTTTATTTTTTTGATATGCATGTAATAATTTTCTTTCTGCATATACCCTTACACATATATTCTGTAAAAGCTTTCGATTTCCTTTTTTATTTACCTAAAATTTTCTTTAAGGAAACATTAAAGCACTGCAAAAAGACTTATTTCTTCACCGAGGATTATTTTAGCGAAAACAATAGTCAGGAAAGGGGTAAAATAGGCTATATTTGCTATTTTTGCTGTGTTTCCGCCAACAAGCGCCATACACCAAAACAAATAAGCAAGGGCGCTTGTGAAAATTCCTATCCAAGCAATGCCAAGCCCTGTTATAAGAGAATCAACGGGAACAAACTCTTTTGAAACCATTAAAATAATTCCGGCAGCAATTGCGGAAACGATATAATAAACCGTCATTGCACAGTATTGGTTATAAGCTTTTTTCTTGTTAAGAGCCGAAAACAGACCGTAACACAGCGCCGCCCCGAAACAGGCGAAAACTCCTCTTAAATTGCTTAAATTCAAGGAGGACAAATCTCCTCTTGAAACAATAACCACGATTCCCGAAAAAGAAACCGCCGCTGCAGCGAATTTTCTGAGGGTAAATTTTTCATTCAATATTATACAGCAGAAAATGACTGTTGTTACAGACCAGAGATAATTAATAATACAGACCTCCTGTGAGGAAAGATTTGCTATTCCGAAGTTATATAGGGCTGTGTACAGGAAAATCCCCAAAAAACCGAAAGCCGCCATAACGGCTGTGTCTTTAAAGCCGTATTCTTTAAAATATTTTATATTTCCCGAAAAAAGCGTCACAAGGGCAAGAACTGCGGCGGCTATAACCGATGATAAAAACAGCAGCTCCATTTCCGGCAGTGCGTTGTTGAAGAGCAGCTTGCTGACGGGAGAAAGTGTGCCCCAGAGAACAACCGCCGATACGGCTAAAATATATTCCTTCTTCATATTATTTACTCCGAAAAAAGGCTTTGCAGAGATGCCCCGGCAAAAGCCCTTTATAGTATAGTGATGTACAGTGTACATGGAAGTTTATTATAAAATTCTTAATTATTTGTATTCTTCTCTTAATTCCTTAGCAGCGGCAACAAGGTTTTCAAGGCTGGGTTTTGTTTCCTCTGTGCCTCTTGTTTTAAGACCGCAGTCGGGGTTAACCCAAAGCTTTGAAACCGGGATTTTAGCCGTCATATTGTTAAGAGCCGATTTAATTTCTTCCTTAGAGGGTATATGGGGTGAGTGAATATCGTAAACACCGGGACCTACCTCTGTACGGAAGTTGTTTTCCTTAAGGGAATCAAGAATCTGAAGGTCGGAACGAGATGCCTCAAAGGTTATAACGTCGGCGTCCATATTGTCTATTGCCTTTATAATATCCGTAAATTCACTGTAGCACATATGTGTGTGAATTTGTGTTTCGGCTTTAACTCCGCTGTGAACAAGCCTGAAAGCGGGGATAGCCCAGTCAAGATAGTCGCTGTCCCAGTCTGTACGTCTTAAGGGAAGTTTTTCTCTTAAAGCGGCCTCGTCTACCTGAATAACCTTTATGCCGTTTGCCTCAAGGTCGAGAACCTCGTCACGAATTGCAAAGGCAATCTGATAAGCACATTCCTTAAGTGAAATATCTTCTCTGGGGAATGACCAGTTAAGTATAGTAACAGGCCCTGTAAGCATACCTTTCATAATATGGTCTGTAAGGCTCTGAGCATAAACCGACCATTCAACAGTGATAGCTCTTTCTCTTGAAACGTCGCCCCAAATAATGGGAGGCTTAACACAGCGTGTTCCGTAAGACTGAACCCAAGCCTTTTCGGTAAAAAGGAAACCTTTCAGCTTTTCGCCGAAATATTCAACCATATCGTTTCTTTCATATTCACCGTGAACAAGAACATCAAGACCGATTTCTTCCTGAAGTTCAACACATTCCTTAATCTTTTTCTTATTGAAAGCAACATATTCATCTTCTGTAATATTTCCTTTTCTGAAGGCTGTTCTGCTTGCTCTTACATCGGAAGTCTGAGGGAATGAACCTATTGTGGTTGTGGGGAAGATGGGAAGTTTGAAACGCTCCTTCTGTATTTTTTCTCTTTCGGAAAATTCGGGAAGACGTGTAAAATCGGTTTCCTTAATAGAAGAAACTCTTTCCTGAACTGCTTTGTCGGCGGCTTTTCTGTCTTCGTTAAATACTGAGTTATTTTTCTTATATTCTTCAGTTTCTTCCGGAACGTCAGCTGAAAGAATTTTCTTAAGTTCGTTAAGCTCACCTAATTTTTCTTCGGCAAAGGCAAAATGTTTTGTATATTCTTCAGCCAGCTTTGTTTCGTTCTTAAGAGTATAGGGAACATGGAGAAGTGAACAGGAAGTGTTTAAAACAATTTCGCCGCAAAGGGACTTAATCTGAGAGATTATTTTCACTGTTTCGGCATAGTTGTTTCTCCAAATGTTTTTGCCGTTTACAACACCGGCAAAGAGAACTTTGTCTTTGGGGAAACCGTTTTCCTTAACGAGAGAAAGAGTCTTTTTGCCTTCAACAAAGTCAAGACCGATTCCGTCAAAATCAAGGGCGGTTACTTCATTATAACAGTCTCTTATATCTCCGAAATATGTCTGAAGGAGAATTTTAACACCGCTCTTTGCGCCTAAAACAACTGTGTAAATATCCTTGAAAAGGGCAATGTCCTCTGCAGTTAAGTCCTTAACAAGACAGGGTTCTGCAAAGCTTATCCACTCGGCTCCGAGACAAGCCAGTTTCTTTACTGTTTCGGCATAGGTTTCAGCCGCTGCCTTTGCAAAGTCCTTTTCTGTTTTACTGCCTATATATCTTGCGAGTTTAAGAAGTGTAAAGGGGCCTATTAAAGCAGGAACGGTTTTAACACCGGCATTCTTTGCCTCTGTAAATTCTTCAAAGGGCTTTGTTCCCACAAGTTTAATTTCGGTATCATCGCTGATTTCGGGAACCATATAGTGATAATTTGTGTTAAACCACTTTTTCATAGCAAGGGCTTTAACATTTCCCTTTTCGCCCTGATAACCTCTTGCCATAGTGAAATAAGTATCTAAATCAGGTAAGTTTAATTCTCTGTAGCGGTCGGGAACTATGTTTAAAAGAACCGCTGCATCAAGCAGATTGTCATAATATGAAAAATCATTTAAAGGTATAAAGTCGATTTCGTTTGTTGTCTGTATGCTTAAATTAGCTGCTCTTAAGTCAGCGGCTGTTTCGTTAAGTTCTTCTGCCGTTACGGCATTTTTAAAATATTTCTCTGATGCAAATTTTAATTCTCTTAATGAGCCTACACGGGGGTAGCCTATAATAGATGTTTTCATTTTATATTTATCCTTTCTGAAAAATTTCTTTTCTTGTAACAGTTCAGCCGTATTATGTCAGCTAAAACTCCTGTGAAAGCACGCTTTCTAAAGGAGCTTTAGCTGACATAATACGAGCGGAGCGCCAAATGACGAGCAAAATGAACCCGGAAGATATCGGAACACCGCAGGCGGATAATGCTGTAAGCATTATTTCTAAAAATGAGCCGTGAAACGACACCGGCTGCTAAAGCAGACGCTTTGCGAGTTGTTTGGCTGAACTGTTACCTTTTCTTAGCGTCATTGAATAGTATAACAGCAAAATCAATATATGTAAAATACTAAAAAATAATAGTTCGATATAGCTTTTGACTATAACAAGTATTATTTTCATAAGCATTTCCTTAATATTTTCCGCATATGTTTTATTATTAACGGCAAAACGGTGACGCTATGGAAAAGGGCAAAATTATTCGGGGCGCTTTTATTTTAACGGGGGCAAACATAATAACCAGACTTTTGGGCTTTTTCTACAGGGTTTATATGGCGGATTTAATATGTGCCGAAGGTATGGGGCTTTATCAGCTTATTGTTCCCGTTTATATGCTTGCATGGAGTATATCCTCTTCGGGTTTTTCAACTGTTATATCAAAGCTGACGGCCTCTGAAAAGGCGGCGGGCCGAACCCCCTGTTTAATTTTAAAGCTGTCGGTTTTTATGTCTGTCGGTTTGGGAATTGCTTTGGGCTTTATACTTTGGGAAAATGCGGATTTTATGGCTGAATATATTTTAAACGATATAAGAACCGCCCTGTCTTTAAAGCTGATTTGTTTTTGCTTTCCCTTTGTGGCTCTCGGCTCATGCATAAGAGGCTACTTTTTCGGTCTGCAAAATTCACTGCCTCCGGCGGTAAGTCAGGTTATTGAGCAGATAACACGAATGACCGTTATTTTTTTGATAGGGGGTCTGCTCATACCTAAGGGAATAGAATATGCCTGTGCTGCCGCCGTTACGGGTATGTGTGCCGGAGAAATTGTTTCCGCCGTTTACATATTAATAAGTCTTTTTTCCGAGCCGAAAAACAAAAAGCACTTCAAAAACCGAAATTTGCTTTCCGCTTATAAGCTGATTTTGGCTATGGTAATTCCCCTTACGTTAAACCGTTTAATATCATCTTTGCTTTCGGCTCTTGAAAACATACTTATTCCTTTACGGCTTGAGCTTTACGGTCTTTCAAAAACCGATGCCATAAGTGAATTCGGAAGACTGTCGGGAATGGCTCTTCCCCTTATAATGTTTCCCTCGTCTTTTTTTGACTGCGGTTTCCATAACAATAGTTCCGGCTATATCCGAAAGCTGTGCAGTAAAAAACAATAGGGCGGTAAGGGCGGCGGCTGAAAAATCAATACTTTTTGCCGCTGTAACCGGTTTTGGGGCTGCCGGTTTGTTTATAACCCTGCCTGATGAAATAAGCCGCCTTATTTACGGCAGCAATTCAATAGGAGATATTCTCTTTATGCTGGGGCTGCTTTGCCCCTGTATGTATTTGAATGTTATGCTGACGGGCACACTTAACGGCATTGGGGAACAAATATCAATTTTCATAAACGGTCTGGCAGGCTCCCTTATATGTCTCGGCTGTGTATGGTTTATAATACCCGAAACAGGTTTATACGGCTATATTTTCGGTTCCCTCTTCGGAATAATTTTGTCCTCCGGTTTAAATCTTTACAGAGTGAATAAAAATTCCGCCTTAAAATTCAGTCTTTCTGATTTTTTGCTTAAGCCCCTGCTTTCGGCGGCTTCCGCCGGTCTTCTGACAGACAGGCTGAAAAAAATCCTGCCGTCACAGCTGCCATTCGGGGTTTCCGCCGGTTTACTTTGCGGGGTTTTTGCTGTGTTTTTTATTGTTCTGCTCATTTTGACAGGTTCAGTGAAAAAAAGGATATATATTATATACTTTCGCCCTTGTTTAAAATCCGCTGAAACTTTGGAAAATTCGCCGTAAATTTACTGTTCAAAGCTTACGGCAAAATTTAAAAGCGGCAGAGCTTTTTGTCTGCCGCTTGAAATGTTATGAGATTATTCTGCTGTATATTGATAAGCCGAGTCTAAAACTTTTCTTAATATTATTGCCGCATCATTTGCTTCAACAACACCGGAACCGTCCATATCGGCTGTTCCGAGGCTTAAATCCCAATTGGGGTTAAGCTCTGCCTCATTGTTGAGAACATAATAGAGAGCTACGGCTGCGTCATTTGCTGTAAGATAACCGTTTCCGTCAACGTCTCCCGAAAGAGCGTCTGATTCTGTTGTTTCTTCAGATTCTTCTTCAGATGAAGTCTCTGTTGTGGTTTCTGTAGTGCTTTCCGTAGATTCCTCGTCAGACTCTCCGACAAAGACAATATTGTCAAAGTAGAGAGTTCCTGATGCTGTTCTCATAAACTTAATCTGTTTAAGAGTGGTGTCTCTGTCTGCTGTTGCCGCAACATTTCCGCTGAAAACAGCCTCTGAGAGATTGTCGGGGTTATACTGTCCGTCTGTTCCGTGAAGAGAAACGGTCAATGCTACTTCCGAACCGCCGTTTGTTCCCTCTATTGTGATATGATACCACTTGTTGGCCTCTATGTTCCAAAGTTCGTCCATATCCGATGTTACTGCCTTTGCGGCTATATCGGCAACTGTCTTTGTAGCGTAAACTGTGTTTGAAACGTCCATAATATGGAGGAAAGCTCCGTCCGTACCCATTTCGGTTGCCTGACCGGTTGAAGCATCATAAGCATGAACCGTATTGTCAAGATAGAAACGGAAGGATCTTCCAGCATCGGCTGTGTTTGTTGTTAAGAAGTCATAGTCGATTGTATAATTACCTGTTTGATATTCCTCGGGAACCTCAATCTGTACTGCCTTGTCGTTAAGTGAAAGCTTAGGTGTATCATTGCCTTCTATGGCTGATTTAACCTCTGTAGCTGTTGTGTCGAGAGTACCGTCTGAGGAAACAACCCAATAACCGCCTACTTCGTCGTCCATAAGGAAGGATTCTCCGTAAGAGAAACCGTTTGAGGTTGTGTGGTCAACATATGTAGGTGTATAATATTGATCGCTTTCACCGGGATTTGCAACGTCGTCACCTGTGGCAAGACTTACGATTGTAAAGTCTGAACAAGCGAAATAGGGTATAACGGAAACTGTATCTGCCGAGTCTGTGGCATAACCGATATATACTGTGTCTGCAAGACCGTCAAGAGTTATTTTTGATGACTGGCGAACATCGTCTGTCCAGTCTTCACCTGTCTGTGAAAGGTATGTATATACATCGTCGCCGTATCTTACTATTCTCATATAGGGAGCAACATCATAGTTGTCGCCGCTTGATGAGTTTTCAACAGTAACATTGTCAGCCGACTTAAAATATTCAACCGTTGAAGAAGAACCGGCTGTTGTTCTGTAAATAAGTCTGTCGTTTTCGCCGTATTTAAGCATACTGTCGGAGATCATAACCATACGTGATTTTGCATCAAGGCGTTCTCTCATCATAAGACCGTTTGTGGCCTGATTTTCAAATTTCTCAATAGCGCCTACATTTATAACAATGTCAAAGTTTCCGTCAACAGCTGTGTAGTAATATGAACAGTTATCTGAAGATGCGGCTGTTCCCACGCTTGAAGAACCTGCGTAGCCCGAAGTTCCGGAGCCGTAGAGTGTTAAGCTGCCGTCATCGTTTGCGGCGATACCGCCTTGACCGGTATACTTTCCGCTTGTGCCTATTTCAGTGAATGTAAAGCCGTTTGCCTGTTCTTCAGTAGGCTCAGTGCCCTTTATGTAAACAATAGCCTCTGTACTTTGTGTCTTTTCGCCCTTATTGTTGTATGCACGGCAGGTCAAATAGTGAGTACCTTCTGAAAGGCTGATGCTGTCGTTAATAGAACTTGCGCTGTCATAAGTCTTTATTAAATCGTTTCCGTCGTAAAGTTCCATCTTTGTAACGGAAGTTCCGCTTACGGCAGTTGCTGCTGCTGTGTAAGTTATGGGTGCGTCTACTGTTCCCACTGTCCAAAGACTTGAGGAATTGCTGTTAGATGCAACCTTGGGAGAGGTTACCGTAATTGAAGGGTTAGTGGGGGCTGACTGTTCGTCTGTCCACTCATTTACATATGCCTCAATAAGAGAATAACCGGTATATTCGCCCTCTGTGATTATATCTGTTTCACCGTAAGCCGAAAGACCATTTTCGGTTACCCAGTCTGCGTCTACTGTGAATGTTCTGGTTTCGGTAGTACCTAAGTCAAAATCGATAAGACCGCCTACCTCTGCGGCATTGTTTATAACTCTGCCGGTAAGATGTTTAACGTCATCAACAATTCTTGCGTCAATGGCATCTCTCTTGGGGAGAGTTGCTCCTACATTTTCAAGAACGATATCATAAGCCTCGGCAGCCGTATCGGGAGTAAGAGCATAGTCTACATCGCCTTCTGTCATTGAAACCGGCGCACTTAAAAGGTTTGCGGCTGCGCTGTTGTCAATACCCTGTGAGTTATCGTTTGTAACTGTTGTGTTTCCCACAACATAGTTTCCGTTAAAATAGAAATCGGAAAGATGACCGTCACTCTTCGATGTATCGTTTGTTACCTGGAAGATACGGCTTCTCAGGCTGGATCTTGTTGAAGGACCGTATTGATAATAGTTATCGGTATAATTTACTCTTGTGGGGTTAAATGAGGTGTAATGCATAGAGCCGGGCTCGCCGCCGTAGGCTGAGTTTGTTTGACCCCAGTCATAAATTATATTGTTTACAACTTCCGTTCCGTCCATTTCTCTGTCAAGACGGGGACTTCTGCTGTCGTGGTGAGCAAGAAGGTTGTGGTGATATGTAGCTATATCGCCGCCCATAATTCCGCCGTAGCCGTGAGCGCCCTTAAAGTGGCTGCTCATACGAAGGCTTTCGCTTGCCAGTGTATTTTGAACGGTTAAATGTGAGCCATGGGGAGAAGAATCCGAAACAGACTCCCATGAACCGGCATAGAGAGTTATAAGTTCGTCTACCGACCATGACACGCTGCAGTGGTCAAAAATTACGTTTGTGTTATAGCGTCCTCCTAAACCGTCGGGTTCACTTCCGTTGCCGTCGGTAGGTCTTACCTTAAAATATCTTACAATAATGTCGTGGGCGCCGTTTTCAGTCTGAACATCATAGCCTGTAACGGTTATGCCCTCGCCGGGAGCCGTCTGACCCCAAATTGTAGTGTTGCTTGGTATTTTCAGCGTACTTTGAAGTTCGATTGTTCCGTCAACATCAAAAACAACATAACGTCCCGATTTTGACAGAGCATCTCTTAATGAGCCTTCGCCGCTGTCGTTAAGGTTTGTAACATGATAAACCTCGGCAGATGAACTGCCTCTTGCTCCTTCTGAGTATCTTCCGCCGCCTTCGGCATCTGAGAAAGCCAAAACAGAATCTCCCTCGTCAGCTGAGGCAGAGAAAATTCCGCCCTGAAAAACTCCCGCTAAAAGTGAAACGGAAACAATAAGGGCAGCCGCTTTTTTTAGTTTCATAATAAAACCCCTTTCTTAATATTTATTTTCATAAAACCGGCTTTGTTTTTCGGTAAAGAGCAACAAAGCCGGTTCCGTAAACTTATAAGAAATTATATCGCATATTGATAAAATTGTCAATAGTTCCATGACTTGTTTTGCAAAAAAGTTATGTGACTTGTTTTGCAAAAAAAGCTATGTGGCCTGTTTTGCAAAAAGTTATTTGTTTAACAGGGCTTCCCCTACTTTATTGACAGGACCTGCGCCTATTGTTATAAAGAGGTCGCCGGGTTTTAAGTCTTTTCTCAAGTCTTCTTCACATTTTTCAAAGCTGCCGCTGTATACGGCGTTTTTGCCTGCTTTCTTAAGCTCTTCAGCCAAATCTCTTGAGTGAACGTTGCCCGGGTCACGTTCTCTTGCGGCATAAATATCCAAAAGGTAAACCTTATCCGCAAGGCTTAAGGCATTCACAAACTCACCGAACAAGTCTCTTGTTCTTGTATAGGTATGGGGCTGGAAAGCGGCAACTATTCTGTCAAAGCCCATTTCTCCGGCAGCTTTTAATGTTGCCTTGATTTCCGTTGGGTGGTGGGCATAATCGTCAACAACTTCGGCGCCGTTAAAGCTGCCCTTTCTTTCGAAACGTCTGCCTGTTCCCTTAAAATTTTTAAGCCCTTCGGCAATAGCGTCTTTTGACAAGCCGAATTCCTTACAAAGGGCAATAACGCTTAAGCTGTTGCTTATATTGTGAAGTCCGGGAACGGAGAGGGAAACGCTCATAAATTTTTCTCCCTTATAATAAGCGTCATATCTGCCTAAGCCTTTTTCCATTGAAACGTTTTCGACCTGCCAGTCGGCGTCTTTTCCGCCGTAGGTTATAACCTTTTTGTCAAAGCCTTCAAGAACCTTTTCAATATGAGGGATTTCGCTGTTTATTATAAGAAAACCGCTTAACTTATTTACAAATTTATTAAAAGAAGAATGCATCTGTTCCATAGTTTTAAAATAGTCTGTGTGATCTCTGTCTATATTTAAAACTATGGCGCAGTAAGGATTAAATTTAAGAAAGCTGTCTTTGTATTCACAGGTTTCGAGAATAATATAGTCATCTGCCCCTAAGCGGTAGTTGCTGTGGATTGAAGGCAGAATTCCCCCTATAGAAACAGTGGGGTCGGTTTCGGCAGCCATAAACACTTCGGCAGCCATAGAGCTTGTTGTTGTTTTTCCGTGAGTTCCGGCAACGGAGACGGAATATTTATATTCCTTCATAAGCTCACCTATAAGAGCAGCCCTGCCTATTTGGCGGATTCCTCTTCTTGCCGCCTCCTGCCTTTCGGGGTTATCTTCGCCTATTGCCACATTGTAAACAACAAGGTCTGTGTTGTCTGTTATATTTTCGGCGGCGTGACCCTTGTAAACCTTTATGCCTACGGACTGAAGATGCCTCGTCATATCCGTAACCTGAAAATCGGAGCCGGCTACATAAGCCCCTCTGTGATTTAATATTTCGGCAAGAGCCGACATACTTATGCCGCCGATGCCTATAAAATGTACGTTTTTATATTCTTTTATATTCATATTTGTCCACCTTATTTTATATATTATTAAAGTATTCCGTGTTAAGTTCGGGAGCGGCACCGTAAGTACCCCGCCACCGCCGTGGTATGCAAAAACCACCAATCGACACAAATGCGGTTTTTCGGCTGTAAATGCAAATGCAGTCCGGCGGCAACCCTCCCCTTTTAAGGGGAGGCTTGATCCTTTGTGTATATATTATGATACATTTTATG
>JAJQBF010000297.1 GCA_021203425.1 Clostridiales bacterium
TTAAGGGAACCTCTGAATATTATTTGTTTGCCATTTTGAAACTGTTAAAAATCCCTTATTTATCGGCTTTTTACAATGAGCCAAATTAAATTTTAAGGATTTTTAGGGGTTCCCTTAAGATGTTCCGAAAAATCGGATTTATACTAACTCAAAGTGAAGGAAATAACATTGCTGTTTGTGAAACAGCTTCTTACGGCGATTATCTTATAGGTTGTTCCGCTTGTAAGAGTTATTTGACCGTAGGAGTTAGTGCAGAGTTTTTTGCCGTTTGTGGGGGACGGGGTTGTTCCGTCTGTTGTGTAGTAAATGTAACAGTTGGGGGTTGTGGTTCTGATTGTCGCCTTTCCATTTGAAACTAAAATCGTAGGGGTATTTATTGTGGGTATTTTCAATATCAAGCGTGAAACATTGCTCCACTTTCCGTTATAATATGCTCTGGCATAGATTGTACCGTAGAAGTTTTCGAAAAGAACGGTGTCACCGTTTGAAACACACTTGTCCGAGGTTGTCAGAGAAGAGGTTGTGGAGGAGTAATAAATTTTAGCCCCTGCTGTATTGCTTGTAAAGGTGACATTTCGTCCTCCGAAGGTTCCCACAACTTTGAAAGCGGCAGGATCAACGGAGATATAGGCTGAGGCGGAGCTGCTTGTTGTAAAGCAGTTTCTGACAGCAACAGCCCTTACTGTGTCGCCGGGAGAGGCAGTTATTGTTCCGCTGTTTGTTCTGGAGCCGTTTACCTTAAGCCAGGTTCCGTTTGTGACTGTGCCGTCGGTTTTTACAACAGGCTCAGTGCCGTCCGTTGTGTAACATATAAAGCTGGAAGGAGTTGTTGACTTAATTGTAACAGTACTTCCGCTTGCCGTAACGGTAGGTGTGTTTACAACGGGAATTTTAAGTATAAGCCTTGCCACGTTGCTCCAGCTTCCGTTATAATATGCTCTGGCATAGATTGTGCCGTAAAAATCCTCAAATAAAACCGTTTCACCGTTGTTTACGTGTATGTCATCGGTTGTCAGCGTTGATGTTTTGGAAGAATAGTAAATTACGGCGCCGTCTGTGCCGCTTGTAAATGTAACATTTCTTCCGCCGAATACTCCGGCTACTTTAAATGCGGGAGGAGAAACAAACTCTGTTTCCGCCTCGGCTGTAGTTGTTTCTGTTGTAGTCTCTGTAGTTTTATCGGAAGAATGTTTGGTAGTGGTTTCCGTAGAAGTTTCCGTAGTAGATTCGGTTGTAGTTTCTGTAGTGGATTTAGTGGTGGTTTCGGTGGTAGTTATTGTAGTTGTTACAGTAGAAGTTTCCGTAGTGGATTCAGTAGTAGATTCCGTAGTGTGAGCGGAAGTGTGTTTGGTTGTAGTTTCTATTGTTGTCTCAGCAGCAGTTACAGTAGTAGTTTCAGTAGTGGATTCGGTAGTAGTTACTGTAGTGGTTACAGTAGTAGTTTCGGTAGAAGTTTCCATAGTTGATTCAGTAGTAGATTCCGTAGTGTGAGCGGAAGTGTGTTTGGTTGTAGTTTCTATTGTTGTCTCAGCAGCAGTTACAGTAGTAGTTTCAGTAGTGGATTCGGTAGTAGTTACTGTAGTGGTTACAGTAGTAGTTTCGGTAGAAGTTTCCATAGTTGATTCAGTAGTAGATTCCGTAGTGTGAGCGGAAGTGTGTTTGGTTGTAGTTTCTGTTGCTGTTTCAGTAGTAGTTTCCGTAGTTGTTTCAGTGGTATTATCGGAAGAATGTTTAGTAGTGGTTTCCGTCGTATTGGTATATTCCGCATCGGTTTCAGTGGTGGTTTCGGTAGTTGTCTCCGTAGAAGTTTCTGCGGTAATTTCGGTAGTGGTTACGGTGGTAGTCTCAGTGGTGGATTCGGTAGTGGTTACGGTGGTAGTCTCAGTGGTAGTCTCAGTGGTGGATTCGGTAGTGGTTACGGTGGTAGTCTCCGTAGAAGTTTCGGAAACAGTTCCCGATGAGCCTGAGCGGCTTTTTATTTCGTGAAGATAAAGCGAAGCAACATTTTCTAAGCTTGTTGATACAAAAATTGTTTCATTGTCGGGGGTAATAAGAGCCGTAATAGGGGAAATGTATGAACTGGCGCCGATGGTCTTTAAACACTTAGATACTAAAGTTGATGAGTTACTTGAGTAGGAACAGTAAGAAAAAGTGTCCGGCAAATCATTTTCCGATATTAAGGTTTCTACATCGTCTGCTGTGGTGCCTGAAATTGCAGCGGCATATATAACATCTGCATAATCATCTATGCCGCCGATATAGAGATTTTTCATAACGGCAACGCTGTTAGCGGTGGCTGAGCCTCCTAAAACAAGAATTTTCCAACGGTTGTTTTGAGGAACTGCTACAACATTATTTCCGTAAATATCCGTCAAAGTATAGCTGCTTAGAGAAACACTTACAGAGTTTAAATTATAAAAGATATCTGCGGTTTCGTCATTGATATATCCCCAACAGGACATATTCAGACCAAGTGAATTTGTATATTCGTGTTTAGTATCAAAATCGTAGGTTCCCAAAAGGAAGTATTTATAATATGTTTCTTCATCTTGACCGTCCCAGGTTACGTCAACACCGTACCACAGCCCGTCATCCATAAGGAAATAATTCCATGCGTGATTTCCGCCGCTGCTTGATGTTCCGCTTTGATATACACAGTCAATTCCTACATACTGACTCAAAAGCAGTGTTGCCAAAGCGTATCCCTGACACACAGTTGATTTATCTATAAAAGTACTTATTGCCGACTGAGATCTGTAAAGTGTCATTGTTGATTCAGAATAATCATAATTATAGTCGGCTAAATCTGCTACATATGTATGTATATATTTTGCTTTTTCATATGTGGTTGACAGCTTATCTGTTTCGGCTTTTACTTCTTTCTCGATTTCGGTAATTTGTTCAACAGCCTCCTGCATTTCCGCTTTGGTTCCGCAGGTATAAAAAATAAAAGTTATACTCTTTATCACGTTGTTTGAATTTGAGGTGATTGAAGAACCCATTATACAGGTTGTAATCCAGTAAAGATCCGGTTTGTCTCCGAAAACAGCCAGTTTTACGGAATTCATAGCATCTGTGCAGTTATCTATTGTATCAAGAATATCAGACCAGTTTGTCTGCATTTCATCATCTATATCAATTGTTACCGTAACTTTTCCCGTGCTGTCATCAATGTTGTCTATAGAAAGACCGTTGTATACTGTATCATAAATCCCCTGACAAGAGGCGGAAAGTAAAGAATAATATGTGGGAGCAGATGAACTGTTTGAATAGAGAGGGTTAATTTCGGGAAAATATTCTCCCGTGTCAAGATCGTTTAAATCAATATAATTTGTTTCCGTAAGAAGAATTTCTCCGTTTTCGGCTATGTCAACGGAAGTTTCGGTTTCCATATCAATATTGTTTTTATAAAGCTCTTTCGTTTTAAGGGCGGAGTCTGATAAAACAGGCTCCGAAACTGTAATTTCTTCGTAAATTTGAGGCGGTTCAGCCGAAAAAACCGTTAAGCTGTGAGATATAAGAATTAAAGATAAAATTACACACCATTTTTTATACATATT
>JAJQBF010000279.1 GCA_021203425.1 Clostridiales bacterium
ATATTATCCGAATTATTATAAACAGGATTATTTTATAGAGGTAACAGACGATGTCTTTGAAGCATTGAAAAAAGCAGACAGGAAAGAAACCGCTTATCGTGAACGGGTACGCTATCACAAGGCATATTATCATTTGTTTAGTTTCTGTGAGGTTAAATATAATGCTTTAAATATGGCGGTTATTCTCACACCTGACAAAGTATATGAAAACAAAGCCGCAAAAGAACAGCTTTACAACGCAATTCATAGACTGCCCCATAAACAGGCTCGCAGAATTTACGCACATTACTTCTTTGGTATGAGTTTAAAAACTATTGCCAATGCAGAAGGAATAAGTATTCCCGCTGTTCACTACTCTGTTTACTCCGGACTTCGCAGATTAAAAAATATTTGAAGAATTTTCGTTAATTCGCTTAAATCTCAGAGTTGCACTCTGTTAAGTGCCGGAAAAGTGAATACTTTATCCGCTGTACCTTGAAAATTTAATATTTAAAGGAAGCTTAATAAAACCGAAAAGCTCCGAATTGATTTTATATCGAAATCTCAGTTTGGAGCTTTTTTAGTTATGGAAATTTATTTAAAGAGCATTGCCGTAAAATCGGCTGATACGTTTCTTAGATTCTTCCTTTGGAGTTTCTTTTTCCGCTGTGTTTTTATTTGCAAGAGGTAAAGATTTTTTACGGAAGTTCCACGCAGTTTGAGCAATTTCCGTAAACCTTTCGGACGTATCGAATAGAAAGCCATAACCGTCTTTACTGAGGTAATTTGCTTTTACGGTTTCGTAGTTTTCAAATTGAAGTTTCAGCCTGACCATATCTGTCTGCAATTCGGCTTTACGGGCTGTCAGTTCATCAAGACGGAAATTGAGTTCTGAGGTGCTGAGAGAATATTTTTCTTTGGCTTCGCTCATAACTTTTAAGGCATATTCCCATTTCTGTGTATTGGATTTGTAGGCTTTAAGTTCGGCTCCCGTATGAATATCTGCATTTTCGGCTTTGTACTTTTTTATTGTGGGCTTTAGTTTCCAATAGGTCGAAACAGCCCTTTTGTATTTTGAGATTTCCGAAATTTCAGCATTTACAGATTCAATCTCGGCAGCTTTCCTTTCTATGATTTCCTTTTGGGTTTTATAGCTTTCGAGGAAAGCTCCGAACAGTTCGGCTTCATTAAATTTGACCTTGCTTTCGGCATAGTCCTTGACAGATATACAATAGCTTTCAGCCAAAATATTTTTGACAACCCATAGGGTAGTTGCTGTTCTTATGCTGATATTCTGAGCGTTCTTCCAACTTTTCAGATTGGCATTGTCAGACTTGCCGATGTTCAGTACAGGTTTAACTTTTTCGGCGGAAAGACTTTTGTATTCTTCCTTGTGTTCTATTCTGAACCGCAAGACTTCTTCCGAATATTCATAGCCTATTGATTCGCTTCGGATAAACCTCGACGATTTAGTTTCGTCTGTTTGGTTTGCAATTTTGGGATTTCTGAAAGCGAGGTGTTTTCCCTGTTTGATTTCATAACCTTTTCTGTTCATATCTGCAATAAAATCTTCAAAAGTGCTTGTCATTGAAACAGAATGGTCGATTTCCATTTGAAGCTGCTTTCGCTTGCTTCTCATTATGATTTTATTGTCATATACGGTTCGGGTTTTTGAAGTCGGTGTTTCTCGGTTTGGAGTATTGCTGTTGCTTTCAATGCAGTATTTAATCATCATTTCCGTATAATCTGCGGAAATTGAAGATGCTCTTAAAAACATATTCATACTGTCATCTTTAAAAGACAGGACCTTATTGCTCATTTTGACAACATAGCCTTGTTCTTGCATAAGGGATATAAATTCTCCGAAGTCCGAAGCTGTTTCTATGGCTTTATTAAGGTTTTCCTTTAACCTTTCCTTGTGAGATTTTTTCCTGCCGTTAAAGGATTTTTCAATAGCTGTAAAAACAATTTCTTTCAAATTGTTTTTGATGTGGGCAATGGTTTGAGGTTTTCGCCGCTTCTGCTCCCGGCTCTGAAATTTTTCAAAACCGCTTTCAAGATTTTTAAGTATAACGTCGGTTAAATCGGGATTTGTTTGATTTGCCGACCTTTCTATTTTTTCCGAAAGTTCCGTTTTTAAAGTTTCAAGATTATCTGAGGCTGTGTTCTTCTCAAAAAAATTATTGATAATTTCATTTGCTTCGGCTCTGAGTTTACGGCGGTTTTGTAAACTGCCGTCGGTATCGATAATACTTAGGTTATGTTCCAAACATATATCATCGCTGATTGCCTGAAGCCGGGCATAGGATTTTCTGTTGCTGTGCAGCTTATGAAAGGTTTCAAAATCAACTGAATTTAAAATGATGTGGTTATGCAGATGAGGTTTGTCTGTATGAGTTGCAATTATATATTGAAAATTCGGAAAGGCTCTTCGCATAAACTCTTTTCCGATTTCAAGAGCCTGTTCGGGAGTTATGTTTTCGGAGGGAAGAAATGACTGCTTTATATGCCACGCAAGATTGCAGCCTTTCTTCATTACTGCTTTGTTTCTTACATAGGCAAACTGACCCACCGCCGCAAGAGGAATACACTCATAGCTGTCTACAAGCAAGTCGCTGTTTGTTTTGTCGGCTCTTTGAATATATCTGACAGCTTCTCTGAAATATTCCGTTGACTGAATGGGACTTAATTTAATATATGCCATTACCTTACCCCGTTCAGACTTTCACCGACAGTTTCAATAAAGCCGTTGATTTTTCTGAGGTAATCTTTGATTTCATCAATGTCGGACTGATAAATATTTTTTGAGGTGTTGGCAACTTTGGCAATTTGGTTTATGTTGGTGCCTATTTTGTTCAGTTCATACAAGAGCTTGTTAAGCCCTCTCATATCTACGGAAACGATAGGATTAACCGTTAAAGCAAGCCTGACAAATTCGCCTAAGTTTGTCATTCCCAGCTTATTCATCTTTTGCTTTACGGCTTCTTTTTCTTCTTCTGTAACCATTACATATAATCTTTGATTTCGTAATCTGCTCATTGTTTCACTCCTTAAATTTTTATTTTTTGACAGACAAATCTTAAAACAGAAGCTCGTTTCTCAGGGGCTTGGGGGCTGTGCTACCAAACAGGGTTCAGAATTTTGCCTTACGGCAAAACGCCTACGGCGCCCGAGTCTTTCGGGTTCTCTTCGGGAATGTTTTCCCGACAAGCTGTAAGTGTGTGTACGCACACTTGCTATGCTTGCTACTTAGCAAAACCCCTATGTTTTAAGATTTGTTAAGAAAGAATCGGAAAGATGTCTGACACTGAAAGCGTTTTTGACATAGTCAAAAATTCTGAAATTTAAAAATCAAAAGAGCGAAGTAAATCTTAACACAGTTTCATTGTAAATCTAACCGAATGATTTTGTCAAGAATGAATTTTCTGTCCGCCTGCAAAACTGAAAATGCCTTTATACGGAAATCGCAAAACTCACCTGTGATTTTCTTTTTTTTGTAAGCCCCAAAAAATTTTTAAAAATTTTTTTCATAAATTGCTTTACTTTTTGAAAATCCCTTGTGTGTAGAGC
>JAJQBF010000193.1 GCA_021203425.1 Clostridiales bacterium
TATGCCTTTGATACTCTGCTTTTCTGCATATTTTCAACTCCCTTATATTAAAAATAATAAATAAAAAATTTCACTGTAAACATTTTATCATAAATCCCCAAAATTTTCAATATAATATATGAAGAAAAATAGATTTCGGAGGACATTATGAAAAAACTTGCCAAAGTATTTTTATTTTTTTCGCTTTGTTTTGGCTTATGCGGCTGTTCCGGAGGTGAAAAGGTTTCCGACTATGAAAGAATCCACAGCCGCCTTTCGGAGATGACCGGCTATAAGGCGGTATGTCAGGTTACATATTACGGAAACAATATGGAAAACACATACACCGTAAACCAAACGGCGGAATCGGGAGGAAAATATAAAATCGAGGCAGTAAAACCAAAAGATTTAGCTGGAACATCAATTTTATTTGACGGAAACCTTATTTGGTTGTATAATCCCAGTATAGACAGTAAAATTCAAGCCTCCTCTTCGGAAGGGGACAGCCGCAGGGAGATTATACTGTTTACGTTTTTGAAGAACGAGTCTTTATCGGGAGAAGAAACATCGGTTTCGGCTGTTTCCGCCCAGGGAGAAAAATATGTTGTTCTCGAGGCATCGATTCCCGGAGGGAAAACAAGCTATAACAGAGAAGAACTGTTTGTAGACATAAAAAGCGGAAATCCTTCCAGGCTTGTTATATATGATGAAAACGATAATGAACACATACGGGCTGAATTTACGGAGTTTGAATATAACCCCGAAATTTCGGCAGATGAATTTAAGATTGTTTCGGAATTAATGACGAATTCCGAAAACAGGTAAACAGCAAGGGAGATGCCAATATGACAGAATACCACAGAGTAATAGCCGAAATTAACTTGGATAATTTAGCTTACAATATCAGAAATATAAAGAAAAAAGCCGGAGATAAAAAGGTTTTGGCGGTTGTAAAAGCCGACGCCTACGGCCACGGAGCCGTCGAGGCAGCAAAGGTCTGCCTTTTTAACGGTGCGGAATATCTTGCCGCAGCAAACTGCGATGAGGCAATGAACCTGAGAGCCAACAACATAATGGAGCCTGTTTTGATTTTGGGCTATACAGTCAGCGGAAATTTAAGAACCGTTATTGAAAACAACATAACACAAACGGTTTTTTCAAAAGAAATGGCAGAAGAAATTTCAAGAGAAGCCGTCAAGCTTGGAAAAATCTGTAAGGTACATATAAAAATCGATACCGGTATGGGACGTCTGGGTTTTCTGCCGGACGAAAAAAGCATTGAAGAAATTATGTATGTGAGCAGTCTCCCGGGGATTTCAGCGGAAGGTATATTTACACACTTTGCCGAGGCAGACAGCGCCGACAAAAACTATACCCTTCTTCAGGCGGAAAGGTTTGCCTATGTATGCAATGCCCTTGAAAAAAGAGGTCTTGGGCTTATAAGACACTGTGCCAATTCAGCCGCCTGTTTGGATATGATGACTGAGCTGCAGTATGATATGGTAAGGGCAGGCATAATTCTTTACGGCTGTTATCCCTCTGACGAGGTAACAAAAAGTATAGACATTAAGCCCGTTATGAGCCTTAAAACCCACATAGGCTATGTAAAGCCCCTTGCCGAAGGCTCTTCCGTAAGCTACGGCAGAACCTTCACAGCCAAAAGGGATATGATGGTTGCCACAGTGCCTATGGGCTATGCCGACGGATATATGAGATGCTTTTCCAATAAGGCAAGGGTTATCGTAAACGGCTGTTACGCTCCTATTATAGGCAGAATATGTATGGATCAGTTTATGATAGACGTAAGCGCCGTTCCTTACGTAAAAATGGGTGACGAGGTTATACTTTTAGGCGAAAAAGACGGTTTAAAAGTAGATGCCGATGAGCTTGCCCGTTTGGGAAACACAATAAGCTATGAAATACTCTGTGCTGTGGGAAAAAGAGTGCCAAGAGTATATATAAGAGAAGGAAAGCCTATAAGAACAATTAACTATATGGAGATGGCATAAGAAAAAGACAGCGGTTATCCTGAGTATAAAAAATACACCTGCAGTCAATAATAAAGACTAAAGATAAATCTTAAAACAGTCTTAGCCGACTAATAGGGGTGATTTTTTTTGATAATAAAACGAGGAGATATATTTTATGCCGATTTAAGTCCCGTTATAGGGTCGGAACAGGGAGGAATCCGCCCTGTTTTGGTTATTCAAAACGATATAGGAAACAGATATTCGCCTACGGTTATAATCGCCGCCATAACCTCTCAGATTAAAAAAGCAAAAATGCCCACACATATTGAGGCAGACTCAAAAAAATATTCTCTTCTTAAAGACTCGGTTGTTCTTTTGGAACAAATAAGAACAATAGATAAAAAACGTCTGAGAGAAAAAATAGGTCATTTAGACAAAGGTCTGATGACAGAAGTTGACAAAGCGCTTTTAATAAGTCTTGGGCTTTAAATCTGTTTTTAATTGACATTTACGATTTTTTTGATATATTAATTATGATGTATGTGATATACATAAACTTTGGAGGATACACTATGAAAAAGGAAACAGCTAAAAATGACACATCTCTTATAAAAACCACTGCTGTATGGGTCTGCGGAGCAATAGTACTTTTTGCAGCGGTAATTGCCGTACTTGTTTTGAAAAAGGGCACAGTTAAAACAGCACTGGAGCCTCTTACAAAATATACCGTAACACAGGAGCAGGACGAAAATACTTCGGAAGACGAAACTGTAAACAAATACGTTGTCTTTACAGACGAAAACGGCGAAAGCTATACTTTGTTCGGCGAAGATTATATGGCTAATCTTTCCGAAGACAGATTTATTGTTATAAACAACGGCAAGCTGTCTTTTTTTGCCGAGGGTGAAGAAAAAGAACTTGCCCGTAATGTAATTTCATGTTCAATTTCAAACGACGGCTCCCTTGTGGCTTTCGTTATTCCCAATTCCGACGAAAAACAGTATATAGGAACACTTTATACTTATAACACAGTAACAGGCGGCTGGGAAGAGGTATGCAGCGATATTTTCGTAAGCACAACAAGTACAATTCAGATTTCCCCAAGCGGAGATACTGTTGCTTATGTAAGAAATTATGACGAAGACGCCCTTACATATGACTGCTGTTATTACAGTAAGGGAGAGGAAACAACTATAGGGCAGAATATCGATGTATGGGCAATTTCCGATGATGCCGAATATATTTACTATGCAAAGGAAAATACAGAAGACTATTCAAGCGTATTCTGTGTATATACAGAGAAAAACGGTGAGGTTGTTTTAGACGAAGAAGCCTATAACAATTTTTATTTAAATCTTGATTATTCAGAATGTGTTTATTCTCTTGCAAGGGAAGAGGAGCCTCTTTATATTTCAAGAAAGGGTTCCGAAGGGGAAGTATATCTTGAAACCGCCGAAGATTTCGACACAACATCTTTGGTAGACCATGTAAATAAGGTTATCAGTGCTGACAGTTTTAAATAAAATTATTAAGGGGCAGTTCCGAAAATCGGAATTGCCCTGAAATATGTACACTTATTTCAGAAAAAAAGGTGAATT
>JAJQBF010000039.1 GCA_021203425.1 Clostridiales bacterium
GTATAATATACTATTGACAGACTGATAACTTTTATGTATAATAAAAAAGAAGGGAGGAAGGCTAACCTTGTATAAAATAAATTTTTACAGAGACAAAAACGACAAGGAGCCGGTAAAGGAATACCTTGAGAGCCTGTCAAAGCGTAAGGATAAAGACAGCCGTATAAAATTTACTAAGATAAGGGATTATATGAAGGTTTTAAGCGAATACGGAACGCAAGCCGGAGAGCCTTATATAAAACACTTAGAGGGTGACATATGGGAGCTTAGACCTCTCAGGGATAGGATTTTGTTTGCCGCATGGAATGGAAATAGTTTTGTTTTACTTCATCAGTTTATTAAGAAAACGCAGAAAACTCATCACAGAGAGATAGAACAGGCTAAGAGAAATTTGAATTCTTACAGAGAAAGGAGCGTTGACAGTGAAGAATAAAGATTATATACAGGCACAGATTAACTTAAAAGACCTCAAAGAAAGAGGTGTTTCAGCAGTCGGCGATGATGCCCTTACTTTTATGGATTCACTTCTGACAGATGAGGAAATAGAGGAAAGCAATATAAGGACAGCCCTGATAGGAGAAATTATAAAAGCAAGGCAGGAAAAGGGCATAAGCCAAAGAAAGTTGGAGGAGCTTAGCGGTGTTAAACAGCCTGTTATAGCAAGAATGGAGAGGGGAGAAACAAACCCTCAGCTTAACACTATTGTAAAGCTGCTGCTGCCGTTAGGAAAGACCCTTGCCATTGTACCGTTGAATCAGGAACAATAAGAAATAATACACAATAAAGGGGAGAGGCTTGCAGGTGTCTCTCCCCTTTATTGCATATGTTTATACAAAAAGAAAAAGCCTTGAAAACCTGATATTTTCAAGACTTTTCAAGCGTACGCAAGAGGATTCGAACCCCCGGCCTTCTGATCCGTAGTCAGACGCTCTATCCAACTGAGCTATGCGTACAATTTTTCATCACCAAAACATTATATACTAAAATTCTGATTTTGTCAATTGCTTTTTTTCAATATGGGAATTTTGCCTGTGACAGACGTAAAAACAGCGGCTTTTACACCGCTGTTTTCGCTGTATTTTTAAATGTTAATAATACTGTACTGTCTTCCAGCCTCTTGATGTGTTTTCGCTGTATACGGACAAAATCGCAGAAAGCGGGTTTGAAGTTATTTCTTCAGTATTCAGCACAGATGTTTCAATTACGGGTTTTTCATATATTTTTTTCATGTTTTCGTTCCTCCCGACTTTATTCACTGCTTGTTGTTATTGTTTGTTCCGAAGTGTAGACGGTTATTACATCTTCTGAGTCTGTCAGTTTGTATTTTACATAGGCGGAAACAGTGTAATCTCCTGCCGTAAGCTCGTCTAACTTGAAGAGATATATACCGTCTTCCGGTGTATAACTTTCCAGTGAGGAATAAAGGTCTGTGGTTGTTGTCGTTGTTTCACTTCCGTCTGTTGAATAAACAAAGCCCAAAGCGGTTATTGTGCTTACCTTATCATCAAGATTATCGGTAATTTCGCCTACAAATCTTATTATGTTGTTTCCGTCTTCTGTCAAAGTCTGATAATTGTTCATTTCAATGGTGGGTGCACATATATAAGAAGAGGTGTAGAGAGTTATATCATCTGTAACGGCTGCGGTTGTGTCGGCAGGCGTATAGCTGTTGTCTTCACCGCTTACGGTTTCATAAACAGTATCGCTTATGCTGTTTTCTGAAAGTACATCGCTTAAAATATCGCCGTAAGATGCTGTATAACCCGTACCATCAACTGTAACGGTAACAGGCACTTCCTCTGTATAAGCTCTTATCATAAAGTCAAGGGAGGTCTGCTCAGTGTATGTTCCTCCGGTAACGGAGCTTGAAATGTAACCGTTGCCTGTGCATTTATGAGATATAAAATCATATGTACTTTCATAGGCTACGGGAGCACCGTTTTTTGATTCACCGTATACAATAACCGTAAAATCATTGTCTACTTCAACCGGTTCCGCCAGTTCGAAAACATAATTTCCGGCATAGGGAACGGTTATGTCATATCCGTCAACCGTATAAGAGGCAGAGCCGTCTCCTATTTCTGTGGCTGCAACAGCGGTTGGGCTGTCGAATTTTTCGTCTGAGGCATCTGTATCAATATATAAATTTAACGTAGTATCAGGCGAAATAACATATACTGATATTTTGTTGATTTTTTCACTGCCGCTGCTTTGCTTTTCAAAATAATTTGCATAAGAACCGAAATAGATACGGTCTTCTTCGCTTTGAGTTTCATCATAATAACTGGTAGACTTACCAACAGGCATATAGGGTGTATAATCATATTCATAATCATATGTATCTCTCGAAACCAAGTCGCCGAAAGCATATATTGTGTCTAAATATGAGTCATAAGACATATAGAAATAGCCGCCGTTATAGCCCCAGCTTGTGCCCCACGAGTTTTTGACTATAAATGCACCGTCCATAGCCGGTTCGGAATATCCGGCATTGTAAAAAATAGTTTTATCAAAGCTGTCATCATAGCCTACTATCGTTACTGCGTGATTTGCCGTGTAAGCAGAAGACTGATAAAACAGTGAATATTTACTATCGGTTGATGTTTTAAAATTCTCATAGCTGTTTGAAGAGTATGCACCGCAGTAAATGGAGATACTGACGGAGCCGTAGTCATCAACCAAGGTTTTTATAATTCCATTTCTGGCTGTTTTTTCTTCATCGGATATCTGTTGCCTCTGAAAAGTCCAGAGAAGAGAATGTTCCGGGGAAATAGCCTCCGGTTGTATCGATATTCATATCATCAGCGGTTATCGCATTTATCGTTGTACTGCTTGTGCTGTATGCCATATCCAATTCTTCGACAGGTCCGACGAAAATATTGTTGTCTGCATCGGCTGCTCTTGTCATATATGTAGTGTATATTTCGCCGTTGCCGCCGCCGCTGTATGCTCTTCCCACATAGCCGTATGAACCGCCGTCTTGTAAAAAGCTGGTACTCATAGCGAGAGCCGGGTGCATTTCGGAAAGGTTATATTTGGCAAGTGTTGCGTCTGTTGCGTTGTCTTTCATCATAAGCAGGGTTTCAATACAGGAGGTTGCCGAAAAGTCCCAACAGGTACCGAGGGAGCCTTGATTTTTAGGTGAAGTTATATATTGTAAGCTTGAAAGGTCATTGTTGTAAGCAGCGGAAGATGTGGTTGATAAAATAGGATAATCCGAGGCAGTGGAAATTCCGCTGTCGGAGTCTAAAAGCACGGTATAGTCATTTCCGTAGTCAAAGTGTATAACACCTCCGCTTTCCGTAATTTCAACATCGGCGTTGGGCAGTTCTTTGACTGTATCTTCTTCTGAGCCAAGGGCAGTTATTCCCGTTCCGAAAGGAAAAAGAGCCGTTATCAGCGCCGCTGATATAATTTGTTTAAGTTTCAAAGTTAAAGCCTCCTTTTATAAAATCAACATAAAAATTGTGAAAAATGTTGATATATTCAACACCATAAATAT
>JAJQBF010000249.1 GCA_021203425.1 Clostridiales bacterium
GCGTTATATAATAATTTGGTGCTTGAGGTTTTTGAATATCAGACATGGCAAAAGTGTTTTGGGAAGTGAGGTTTTTATATTATGAAAAAACAGCCTTCCCTCAGTAAAAAAGAAGGAGGTGCATGGAATGCCTACATTTAACCAGTTAGTTAGAAAAGGCAGAAGCACAAAGGTTACAAAGTCAACAGCCCCTGCTCTCCTTAAGGGTCTTAACACTCTTAAGAAAAAGCAGACAGATGCAACCTCACCTCAGAAGAGGGGCGTATGTACATCTGTTAAGACAGCCACACCTAAAAAGCCTAACTCAGCTATGAGAAAGATAGCCAGAGTTCGTCTTTCAAACGGTATCGAAGTTACTTCTTATATCCCCGGTGAAGGTCACAACCTTCAGGAGCACAGCGTTGTTCTTATAAGAGGCGGAAGAGTAAAGGATATCCCCGGTGTACGTTATCATATTATCAGAGGTACTCTTGATACAGCCGGAGTTGCCGACAGAAAACAGGCTCGTTCGAAGTACGGTGCTAAGAGAGGCAAGAAGAAAAAATAATAAAGAGTTTGTTTAAACTCTGAAAAAGTATACGCCATGTATCTTATCCGTAAAATACTTTTGTCATTATATAGAGTGCTTAAGTACAAAAGGCGGTCAGTACAGGGCATATACACAGGTTAATATACCTGTGAGTACCGATGAATTAATTACGGGAAAACCAAAGGTTTAAAACAAAAATGTTTTACAGCTCGGTTTTCCGAAATATTTGATTAAGGAGGGAAGAATCGTGCCAAGAAAAGGTCATGTTTCAAAAAGAGAAGTACTGCCTGATCCTATGTACAACAGCACAACCGTTACAAAGCTTATAAACTCAATTATGCTTGACGGTAAAAAGGGCACAGCTCAGAAGATTGTTTACGGCGCATTCAAAATTGTAGAGGAAAAAACCGGAACACCCGGTCTTGAAGCTTTTGAAACAGCTTTAAACAATATCATGCCCGTACTTGAAGTAAAGGCTCGCCGTGTCGGTGGTGCAACATATCAGGTACCTATTGAGATCAGAGCAGACAGACGTCTTACTTTAGGCTTGAGATGGCTTACGACTTACTCAAGAAAGAGAAGCGAAAAGACAATGGATAAACGTCTTGCAGGCGAAATTATGGACGCTATGAAGTCAGAAGGCAGAGCTTGCAAGAAGAAAGACGAAACACACAGAATGGCAGAGGCTAACAAGGCTTTCAGCCACTTCAAGTGGTAATAAACACTGTAAACATTACAGAAACAGTTATAGAAACTTTAAAAATACAAATAAGGAGGAATTAGTGTGGCAGACAAAAGACAAGTACCATTGGAGCTTACCCGTAACATTGGTATTATGGCCCACATTGATGCCGGAAAGACAACTCTTACCGAAAGAATACTTTACTATACAGGACGTACCTATAAAATAGGCGATACCCACGAGGGTACAGCTGTTATGGACTGGATGGATCAGGAGCAGGAAAGAGGTATAACAATTACCTCTGCCGCAACAACTACAATGTGGCATATCGGCGACGGTCCCAAACACCGTATCAACATTATAGATACCCCCGGTCACGTAGACTTTACGGTAGAGGTTGAAAGATCTCTTCGTGTTCTTGACGGTTCCGTTGCTGTATTCTGTGCCAAGGGCGGCGTTGAACCCCAGTCTGAAACAGTTTGGCGTCAGGCTGAGAGATATCACGTACCCCGTATGGCATTCGTAAATAAAATGGATATTATGGGCGCTGACTTTTATCATGTTGTAAGTATGATAAAAGACCGTCTTAACGCAAACCCCATAGTTGTTCAGCTGCCTATCGGTGCTGAAGATCTTTTTGCAGGGGTTATAGACCTTATGGAAATGAAGGCCTACTATTATGAAGATAAATTGGGAACAGATGTTGAAATCAAAGACATTTCCGATGATATGAAGGAACAGGCTGAAGACTACAGAATCCAAATGGTTGAGGGTATTGCCGAGACTGATGAGGATCTTATGGAAAAATATCTCGAAGGGGGAGATCTTTCCATAGAAGAAATGAAGACAGCTTTAAGAAAGGCTTGTATAGCTTGTGAGGCTGTTCCCGTTTTCTGCGGTTCAGCTTATAAAAACAAGGGTGTTCAGAAACTTCTTGACGGCATACTTGAATATATGCCGGCTCCTACGGATATCCCCGCTATAAAGGGACATCTTCCTGGAGATGAAGAAACAATAATCGAAAAGCACGCATCAGACGAAGAACCCTTCGCAGCTCTTGCTTTCAAGATTATGAACGATCCATTCGTAGGAAAGCTTGCCTTCTTCAGAGTATATTCAGGCTGTCTTGAATCCGGTTCATATGTTTATAACTCGGTAAAGGGCAGAAAAGAAAGAGTAGGACGTATTCTCCAGATGCACGCAAACTCAAGACAGGAAATCGACAAGGTTTATGCCGGAGATATTGCCGCAGCTGTAGGTCTTAAAAATACAACAACAGGCGACACACTCTGTACAGAGGACAATCAGGTTATTCTTGAATCTATGAATTTCCCCGAGCCTGTTATTTCAGTAGCTATCGAACCCAAGACTAAGGCCGGGAGAAATAAAATGGGTATTGCTCTTGCAAAACTTGCAGAGGAAGACCCCACCTTTAAGACATATACAAACCAGGAAACCGGAGATACAATTATAGCAGGTATGGGCGAGCTCCATCTTGAAATTATTGTAGACAGACTCTTACGGGAGTTCAAGGTGGAGGCTAATGTAGGCGCTCCCCAGGTTGCATACAGAGAGGCATTCGGCAAAAATGTCGAAGTCGAAAACAAATATGCAAGACAGTCCGGCGGACGTGGTCAGTATGGTCATGTTAAGGTTAAATTCGAGGTTATGGAAGCAAACGAAGAGAAAACCTTCGAATTCGTCAACGAAGTTGTGGGCGGCGTTGTTCCCGAGGAATATATTCCCGCTGTTGAGGCCGGTATCAAAGAGGCTATGCAGTCAGGTGTTATCGGCGGCTACCCTGTTGTGGGTGTAAGAGCAAGACTTTATGACGGTTCTTATCACGAAGTCGACTCATCTGAAATGGCTTTCCATATTGCCGGATCTATGGCTTTCAAGGACGCTATGAGAAAGTCAAACCCTGTTCTCTTAGAGCCTGTTATGAAGGTTGACGTTACAGTTCCCGAAGAATATATGGGTGATGTAATAGGCGATATGAACTCAAGAAGAGGCAAGATTGAAGGTATGGAAATGGAGAACGGCTTACAGATCGTTCACGGTTATGTACCTCTTGCTGAAATGTTCGGTTATTCAACAGACCTTCGTTCCAAGACACAGGGAAGAGGAACCTACGTAATGGAGGTTCATCATTATGAGGCTGTTCCCAAGAGCATACAGGAAAAGGTTGCCTCGGGAAAGGCTTAAAGAATAAATAATAAGATTTTCTTAAAAAAATCACCTGTTTTTAAAGAAAATTAATATAAAATACTTGCAATTTGTTTCTAAA
>JAJQBF010000198.1 GCA_021203425.1 Clostridiales bacterium
CCAAAATTGTGTATGTGTATATTGTAATTTTTTGAAAAAGGTGGTATACTACCATAAAAGCTTGTTGATAGACAGGATAATATTAAGGGGGAATAAAGAATGATATGTAAAAAATGCGGAACGGAAATAGGGGATTCGGCTTTTTGCTTTGAGTGCGGTGCAAAGGCGGAGCAGGGCACAGACGCTTTCGAAAATGTATCGGAGACAAATGCCGAAACCGTTATCGAAAAGCCGAAGGACACAGCTGCCGCAGACATTTCGGTATCTGCCGATAAGCTGCCGGCAAACAGGGGAAACAAAAAGAAGATTATAGCAGCTGTGATTGTATGCGCCGTAATTTTGTCTGCCGCTTTTGTAAGTTACAAGCCTTTAAAAACCGCATCGGAAAATAAAAGGGCTTATAATGAGGCAAACGAGCTGTATGAACAGGGAATGTATACAACGGCAAAGACGGCTTTTGAAAGCCTCGGGGATTATAAGGATTCAGCACAAAGAGCCGCCGACTGTACTGCGGCTATATATCAGGACAAATTGGATTTGGCAATAGACTGTTATAATAAAGAAGATTATATAACGGCTATTACGTGGTTTAAAGATGCGTCTTCAATCAGTGATACTGCCGAGGCGGAAGAATGGCTTGAAAAATGCTATGAGGGAGTATATCAATATGCGATAAATCAATATGACAGCGGAAATTATTCTGACGCAAATACATATTCCGGTATGATAAGCGGCTATAAAGATGCCGATGAAATGGCGTCTAATGCTTTAAAAGAGGATGTTTATGTTTCGGCTGTCGAAAACTATATCAGCGGAGAATATGAGGGCGCTCTTGAATTATTCAACACCATAACAGATTATAAAGACACCGGTTCATATATCGACAGCTGTAATAAAAAAATTTTAATAAGCGGCTGTAAACAGGCTTATATAAATTACCTTTCCCAAATACGTTCATACGATGGCTATACCGTAACTGATGAATCCCAATATTTATTGTATGATTTTGACGGAAACGGTATACCGGAACTTGTTTTGAAAGAATATGCCGGTCCGAAAGGCGATATGCCGAGTAAATATTTTTCGGTATTGACTTATGATGAAAGCGGTTCCGTTAATAAGCTGTATGAAGATGAAATTGATTCATTTCCGCTTATGAGCTATTCGGGAAAGCTTTATTTCAGAGGTCTGGTTCTTACCGTAGACGATCTGGTTGATATTTACGAAGGTTCACTTAATAATAATCATTTTACTATGTTGACAGCTTACAGAGATGTTTTTCCTTCGGGAAGTGAGGAATATCTTTCGGAAAGTGAACTTGAAAATGCACATTTTTGGTCTGATTACAGTTTAGATGATTACAGCTATAATAAAGCAAGTGATCTTTCGGCAATATATAATTACGGATAATGTACAGAAGATTCAGACGGGGAAATATAAATTTGCATAACACCCCTCACAAACATTTTCGGGAGTGCGATAAACTGCTTTGCGGTTTATCGCAACCCCTTTGCACAGCACAAAAAAAGAGAGATGTCAAGGGCTTTAGCTCTTTATTACACGGCAAAATCAAGGATATTTACAGAAACGTAATACAAAGGTTTCTATTATGGCAATTAACAAATTGTTATCCATAGAACAGCGATTCATATTGCGGAGCATAGAGATTTTACTTTTCGTCTGAGCAATATAGTTTTTGTATTATTCCGTGATTCTGCCGTGGTTATTTTTGCAAAACGTATTGACAAAACAGGGGGTTATAATGTATAATATGATTTAACGCTTTAAAGCGGAAAATGATATATTAAAATATTAAAGGAGGCTTTACCTTTGGTAACAAAAATTGCACTTGTGCTCATATTCTTTGCTATTCTCATCGGTGTGGGTATATATTCGAGAAAAAGTACATCTAACACAAACACCTTTGTTTTGGGCGGACGTAACGTAGGTCCCTGGCTTACCGCCTTTGCTTACGGAACATCTTATTTTTCGGCGGTTGTGTTTGTAGGCTATGCCGGTCAGTTCGGCTGGAAATACGGTATGTCATCTACCTGGATAGGTATAGGAAATGCCGTAATAGGCAGTCTTATTGCGTGGCTTGTTCTTGCAAGGAGAACAAGAGTTATGACACATCATCTTGATGTTGTTACAATGCCTTCATATTTTGAAAAAAGATATGACAGCAAAGCTCTTAAAATCGCTGCTTCGGCTATAGTTTTTATCTTCCTTATACCTTACACAGCGTCTGTTTATAAGGGTCTTTCAACTCTTTTTGAAATGGCTTTTAATATACCTTATGAATACTGCGTAATAGCAATGGCTGTTTTAACGGCAGTTTACGTAATCGTAGGCGGATATATGGCTACGGCTATAAACGACTTTATACAGGGCTGTATTATGCTCGTGGGAATCGTTCTTATTATTTTGGCTGTTCTCAACAGTCAGGGCGGTCTTGCAGAGGCAACGGCAAAAATGGCGGCGGTTGTTGACGAAAACGGAAACGGCGGCTTTGCCACAATTTTCGGCCCCGATCATTTAGGTCTTTTGGGGGTTGTAATTCTGACATCTCTCGGTACATGGGGTCTGCCCCAGATGGTACATAAATTTTACGCTATTAAAGACGAAAAAGCAGTAAAAACGGGTACAATTATTTCAACTCTTTTTGCTCTTATAGTTTCCGGCGGCTGCTATTTCTTAGGCGGTTTCGGCAGACTTTTCAACGACCCTGCCATTTATGACGCTGCCGGTAATGTGGCTTACGACTCTATCGTTCCTCATATTTTGGAAACATCTTTGGGAAATGTTCTTATAGCCGTTGTAATTATGCTTGTGCTTTCGGCTTCTATGTCAACACTTTCTTCTCTTGTTTTGACATCAAGCTCTACTCTTACAATTGACCTTTTAAAGGATAACATTATAAAGAAAATGAGTGAAAAGAAAGAAGTTTTAATAATGAGAATACTTGTAGTGTTCTTTATTGTTATCTCTGTGGTAATTGCCCTTAATCCTCCTGATTTCATAGCTCAGCTTATGGGTATATCATGGGGCGCTCTTGCCGGTGCTTTCCTTGCTCCCTTTATGTACGGTCTTTACTGGAAGGGTGTTACAAAGCTTTCTGTTTGGATTTGCTTTATTTACGGTATTGTTTTGACAGTATCAAACATTTATCTGAAATTTATTGCATCTCCCATAAATGCCGGGGCAATAGCTATGATAGGCGGTCTTATCCTCGTTCCTATTGCGAGTCTTGTTACTCCTAAATTTGAAAGTGCATTTACCGACAAGGTTTTTGAGTGTTATAAAAAATAATACGAATAATGCAGATTAACGAAAGAAGTACCCGTCTCCATTCGGCGGGTACTTTAAATATGTAATAAATAATATTTTATATTTCTTATATTTGTGAAAAAACATCGAAAAGCCCGAAACCGAAACCGTTTCTGCTGCCCATTCCGGCATTATACAAATATTGCAG
>JAJQBF010000106.1 GCA_021203425.1 Clostridiales bacterium
CCATTTAATAAGTTTCATTTTTGCTTTTACATAACCGATAACGGGCTTTATACCAACAGGCGCAAACATAGGTCCTATATCCTTAAAATCTTCGGTATAAAAAATATATTTGTGTTCTAAAGGTATTAATTTGCCGTCGTTTTTAATAATTTTAAGTATAAATAAACACTTCCTTTCATAAAAGGGTGTGTAAATTTTGCGAAAGGAGTTTTATAAAATGAATAAGTCTACAGCATACACTTATATAAACAAAAACGGCAAAAAAGTCGCCGGTACAGCCGCTCATCTTCATCGTGTGTATACAGAAATGGGCGGAGTAGATAAATATAACAAAATGGTTAATTCGGAACATATAAAAGAGTTGGCTTTTCGTGGTTTAGACATTGCCTGTATAATTATTAAAAGTGTAATGAAAGTAAAACGTTTTTAAATAAAATCATAGAAGAAGAAAGAGCCTTTGCAGGCTCAGTCCGTCTTGATAGTTATAGATTTTTTGCTTACATATCTATCTCTAAGACCTTCTAAAATTATAATACCTAACGTTATGCCGCAACCTATGCCGAGCCATTTATAACATTGCTTAACGGAATCTGTGTATCCTTTAGTATACACTGCATCCATCATAGCTAATATAGACTCGGAATGTGCCGGCAATAAGCTGTCAAGTTCTGCAATTTGTTCTTTTGTAATAAGATCATTAAACATAAAAATCACTCCTTTTCATAAAAGGCGTTGTAATTTTTGCGAAGGGAGATTTATACTATGGCTAAAATCGAAGATTTTTCTTATCCAAACAGCAACGGAAAAATAGTTTCCGGAACAGCCGCCTTTTTACACTTTGTTTATACAGAAATCGGTGGAATGGAAAAATATGTTAAAAGCATTGAAAATCGTACAGCTATGAAATGTCTTATGGTGGCAGCTCCTCTTGTGCCTCTTGTGCTTCTTGCGTTAAAAGGTGCTATAGATATAGCAAAAGATTTAAAGAAGAATTAGGCTTTTACTCAAAAGCCTCTATATTAACCTTATAAGCTATATAAGCGTCCATTAATGCCGCCACAGCGTCAATCTTATGTTCATACCTTTTCTTAAACAGCTTTCTGTTTCCATTGGTGTCCTCCATAGTGATACAGTTGCCCATTGTGAAAGTCATAATTTCCTCATCAAATAACAACATTCTTTCCTCGGCTAATTTCTTAAGCTCTCCCAAAGGCACAGATTCCGTCTTAACCCCCTGAGGTACTTTCTCAATTCCCATAGGTCCGTTTTCCATAGCCCACCTTTCAACAAATTCCTTTGCATTATAAGGGTCATATCCGAAACTGTTGACTTCATAGCCGCACTTTTCTATGTGCTTGTCTAAATCGTCATAAACCTCCATCATATTAAATACAGCCCCTTCAAGAACAACAAGACTGCCTTCCTTCATAAACCTGTCATACTTAACCCTCATTGCCGCCGGAAGTTTCATAAGCGTAAGCTGTGAAATATAATTTCTCGTCTTTACTCCGAAACAGCCGTTAGAAAGAGGAAACAAAAACGTAAAAGAACAGAAGTCGTCCCCTTGAGATAAGTCCGCCCCCAAACTGCAAGGCATTTCCCAAAAGTCTCTTTTTCTGTGGGGCAGGGTTTCTTCATATGTAAAATAATATGTGTACCCTTCCATAGGCAAACCGAATCTCTTTGCTAAAATATCATTTCTCGCCGCAGGTGCTTTTTCGGCTCTCTCTACGTCAAGCTGATATGTTTCATACTTAACCGTCTTTCCTATGTTGGGGTTTGCCTTAACCCACATTTCGGGATTTCCCACCTCGTCAACAGAATCCAGCTTATACCACCATATGGAAACGTGAGGGTTGTAATACTCGCCTTTGAGAATGTCCATAAGCTCCATTTTGATTATATCGCCGACACCGTTTCTCACAGTGCCTTCCGAACTCATAGCCACAATCAAATAATCATTTGTTCCCAGTGAGCTTTGCTCCTTAGCTGCTCCCTGTTCAATAGCCCCTATAACGTCCTCTCTTGTGTCTCCCGAAAGCCATTCGTCAATAGTGGCACATTTTACTCTCAGCCCTTGCAGCTTGTCTACGCTCATAGGTCTTACCTGTAAAAGTGATCCCGTTAAAAAATTTTCAATACCTTTCTTCGTAAACGCTAATTTACATCTGTTCATCTTCGACCCTGTTGTATTTTGCAGTGAACCCTCTGTATAAAATTTGTAAAGCGGTCCTCTGGCTCTCGTTATAGAAGTTCTTATAGGTGCCATAATTTCTTCCGCTTGCAGCATCGTCGGTGCCGTTGTTACCTGATAGGTTGTTGCCGAGTTTACATTTAAAAAGAAACTTTGCAGACAGGAGCCGTACATAGACTTTGCCGCTCCTCTTCCTACTATAAGATACTGTTTGTTTACAAGCCTTTGTATAACCCTCTTGTTTACATACCTTCCCCCGTGTCCGTCTGGATACGGTTCGTAAACACTTCTTTCCACAAAATAATACCAGCCGAAAACCTGCTCTCCCCAAAGCTTAAAGCTGTCCAGCATATTAAGGTCAGAACCATCCGTCAAAGTCAGCTCCGTTTCGCAAAATTCTATCCACCCCTTAATAGCGTCCTCGTCATAATAAATCCCCGGATTTTCAATCAGCCCGTCAATCCTCTCCATTTCCATTGCAACTTCCTTGCAAACAGGAATGTCCCCTCGAATTACGGCATCTCGAAACATACCGTAATACTTGGGAACTGCGGTATTCGATAATGCCATAATTTCACCTCCTTACAGCTGCCCCTCCTAGGGAAAATGTCAGTCGAAGACTGACGATAGGGTTTATACCGGGTACCAAATCCGAACTTAACATCTCCAACTATTCCTTCCAACCTACTTACTCTTGGGTTTCGGCGTCATATAGCTTGCCAGTTCTTTTGTGTTAAATTCCTTTGACACAGCTGACTTTACCGCATACAAAGCTGCCCCTGTTACAACCGCCGTTGCCGCCTTCTTACCACTTGATGCTAAAATATCAGAAACCGCCTTCTTGCCCGGAGAAATATCCTCTTCGGTCAGTTCCTTAAGCTGTTTTTCCGCTTTTAAACGCTCGATTCTTTTTTTTTAATATCAGTGTCACTCAAACTCCGTCTGTTTTTCAAAGCCTCTTTTCTGTCTGCCTTTGCGGTGTCATCTGCATACCTCTTCTTTCCTGCCGCTGTCAAAGTCCCGTCTGCGTTCTGATACCGCCTTACACCCCATTTTTGACCTAAAATGCCGTGATGGTAAAGTTCTTCATATGTCATTTTATTTTCCTCCTTGCCGGTTTGTTAAATATGATTAAAATACTTACGTTTCAATGTTAAACTATATATAGTATTACTCTTTGACAAACATTACTATATGTAGTAGAATGAATGTAAGAAAAATTAAACAGCCTTCTGAAAGAGAAAGGGTAGGGGGTAACTG
>JAJQBF010000031.1 GCA_021203425.1 Clostridiales bacterium
CTTATGTATTTTACTAATTTTATCAAAAAAAGAATTTTAAACGGAAATGAAGGCTTATTGCTGTTCACCCTTTATATTCTTTTAATTCTTTTATCCTTTGCCATATCCCCCTTTAATTATATGTTTATACCTATTTTGGGCTTTCTTGTTATAGTTACACTTCTTTTGTCAACGGGAATTGCTTTGATATTTGTTTCCGTTGTAACGGCGATTACAATGCTTATTACCGGCGGAGATGCAGGGTATTTCTTATTCTTTATAATAAGCGGTCATATGATGGTTCTTATGGTTTGTGTGACGAAGAAAAGAGGAGTTGCCCTTTTTAACGGCTTTTTAGCCTCGGTTATAAGCGGTGTTGTTATGCTTGGAATTTCATTGGTAGACGGAACAATACCGAGTCTTTTAACACTTGCCAAGGCAGGTTTTACAGCTTTTGTTTCCTTTGTATATGTACTTGTTGCCATAGGAAGTCTTTATGTTTGGGAGGCAATCTTCGGTATAGCCTCCGACCTTCGTCTTTCGGAGCTTGTAAACCCGGATCAGCCCCTTATTAAAAGACTTCTTCTTGAGGCACCGGGTACATATCAGCACTGTCTTGTTGTGGCAAACTTGGCTGAAACAGCCGCCTATGATATAGGCGCAAACCCCACACTGGCAAGAGTAGGCGCATATTATCACGACATAGGAAAGCTTTCAAACCCGCAATATTTTACGGAAAATATAAAGGGAGAATCGCCCCATGACCATTTGGACGCCTACACAAGTGCAAGAATTATAAAACAGCACGTTGAAGACGGAATAACTCTCGGCAAAAAATTCAGACTCCCCTCCCCTATTCTGGATATTATATATGAACACCACGGAACGGGGATTATCAAGTTTTTCTATTATAAGGCTAAAAATAACAAAAAATCCACAAGGGAAGTCAAAGAACAGGATTTCAGATATCCCTGCCGCCGACCGACTACCAAAGAGGCAACTGTCATAATGATTGCCGACACGACGGAAGCCGCTGTCAGAAGTATAATGTCAAATAAAAAAGACGGTGAAGTTATTGATTTAAACACTGTTATAAACAACATAATTCAGGAAAAAATTAAAGACGGTCAGCTTACCGATAGCGGAATTACAATAAAGGATCTTGATACCGTTCAAAATACTCTTGTTGATATTTTAAAGGGAATGTATCACAGCAGAATAGCTTATCCCAAGGAAGACGACAAGGAGGACAAGCCTGCCGAAGAGACAAAGCCCGAATCTAAAACGGAAAGCAAAGGCAAAACCGAAGTAAAGGAAGGTGCCGAAAAGTGAAACTCCTGTTTGAAAATGAAACAGATTTTATTGTAAGTGATGAGCTTAAGGAACTTTTTAACAAAGCGGTTTCAGAGGCTTTGAAATATGAAAATTTTTCTGAAAATGTTGAAATCGGGCTGACTATTGTCTCGGGAGAGACAATAAGAGAGCTTAACAAAAAATTCAGGAATATAGACAGGGAAACAGACGTGCTTTCGTTTCCACTTATAGATTTTAACGAAGAACTGCCCGACTTTTCCGAGCACCCCGTCCCTATGGGGGATATCGTAATAAGCATAGACAGGGCTAAACAGCAAAGCATAGAATACAACCACAGCCTTGAAAGAGAGCTTGGCTTTCTTACAGTTCATAGTATGCTCCATCTTATGGGCTATGACCATATGGCTGAAGATGAAGAAAAAGTTATGTTTTCAAAACAAAGAGAAATACTTAGTAAAATGGGGCTTGAAAGATGATAACATGGGAAGAGCTTGAAAAAATATTATATAACTGCCGCAGATGTGAGCTTTGCCGACAGAGGCATAATGTGGTTTTGGGAACGGGAAACCGAAACTCAGACATTATGTTTGTGGGGGAAGGTCCCGGCTATCACGAAGACATTCAGGGGGAGCCTTTTGTAGGTCCTGCCGGTCAGCTTTTGGATAAAATGCTTGCGTCTATAGACCTTGACAGGCAAAAGGTTTATATTGCAAACGTGGTGAAATGCCGTCCCCCTTGGAAACAGAGACCCTTCTCCCGAAGAAAGGGACGCCTGTCTTAATTATCTGAGGATACAATATTTGCTTGTAAAACCCAAAATAATTGTCTGTTTAGGCAGAATCGCCGCAATTTCCCTTATTACACCGAATTTTTCCATAACAAGAGACAGAGGCAAGTGGTATTATAAAAAGGGAGTACAGTTTACGGTTACATATCACCCCTCTGCTCTTTTGAGAGATGAAAGCAAAAAGAGGCTTGCATGGAAGGATTTAAAAGCAATAAGAGAAAAACTTAACGAATTGGAGAATAATTAAAATGGAAAATAATTTCAAGTCGGGTTTTGTGTCTATTATAGGCCGCCCAAACGTAGGCAAATCAACAATAATGAATCTGCTTATAGGCGAAAAAATAGCTATAATGAGCCACAGACCCCAGACAACAAGAAATAAAATAAGAACAATTTTAACAACCGATGATTTTCAGGCTGTTTTCATAGACACCCCCGGTCTTCATACACCTAAAAGCAAGCTGGGGGATTATATGGTCAAATCAGTCGAAAACGCTCTTAAAGAGGTTGACATTGTTCTATACGTTGTAGAACCCTATGAAGAAATAAAAAAGTCCGATATGGACATTATAGAAAGACTCAAAGGCATCAAAACACCTGTTTATCTTATTATAAATAAAATCGACACCGTTGAAAAGCCCGAGGTATTAAAGGTTATCGACGCTTACAGCAAGGTTTATGATTTTAAAGAGATTCTGCCTTTTTCCGCTTTAAAAGCTGTAAATTCGGAAGAACTTAAGGAACTTATAAAAAAGGGTCTGCCTGAAGGACCTAAATATTTCCCCGAAGATATGATAACAGATCAGCCGGAAAGACAGCTTTGCGCAGAAATTATAAGAGAAAAGGCGCTGTTTCTGCTGAACGAGGAAATCCCTCACGGTATAGCCGTTGAAGTTACCGCTATGAAAAAAAGAGAAGACGGCGATATGACTGACGTGTTTGCCAATATATACTGTGAAAAAAATTCTCACAAGGGAATAATTATAGGCAAACAGGGAGCAATGCTTAAAAAAATAGGCACAAAAGCAAGAATAGATATCGAAAGACTTTTAGGCAGCAAGGTTAATCTTAAGCTGTGGGTTAAAGTAAAAAAGGACTGGAGAGACAGAGAAAATTTGCTTAACGAATTCGGCTATAATAAAAAGAATATTTAAAGTGATAACGACCGGCTGTTATTTCCTGACAACAACCGGTCGATTTTTTATAAAAGCAGGCTTTGAATCTGTCTGCCGTAAAGAGCCTCTGAAACCGTTTCTTCGATTTTTGAAAAATCAGCCATAAGTGACATAGGCTTTAACTTACTGTTGTCTTGTCCGAAAGGAACAAAATAAATATTTTTCTTATTTAACAGCTGACCTATATTCTGAAAATTTCCGCTTAAGCCGTCATTTGTAGCTATTGCCAAAACAACGGGTTTTTCATTGCGAAGATGTGACTTTACCGCAAGTGTAACGGGAGTGTCTGTTATGCCGTTGTTGAGCTTGGCAAGGGTATTTCCCGTACAGGGACACACAACCAAAACATCACACATATTTTCAGGACCTATAGGCTCCGCCTCGGGTAAAGTCTCTATTACAGCTTTTTCGGAAATTTCCCTAAGCTTATTTTTAAAATCAGCAGCCCTGCCGAAACGTGTATCCGTTCCTGTGGCGTTATAACTCATTATAAATCTTAAATCGGCGCCCTTTTCCTTAAGCTTTTCAAATTCACCAATTGCTTTTTTAAATGTACAAAAGGAGCCGCAAATACAAACACCGATTTTCAAACCCTTTATATCCAAAAAATCACCTCCCTGCTTATATATATTCATATATAGTCAGAGAGGTTCCTCTTTAAATTTTCAATATATTACAAAGCTTTATTGCTGTGCTCTGTCTCTGCTGAAATATTCATCGGCAAGGAGCAAATCCTTTTCGTAAAGAAGAAGAACAAGTTCATCACCGCTTTTTATTATAACATCGTTTTTAGGCACAATTACTTCGCCGTCTCTGTTTATGGAAGTAATCAAAAGGCTTTCGGGAAGATTAAGCTCCCCTACAGTCTTATGTACAACAGCCGATGTCATTTGTACGGGTATTTCAACAACAACTCTCTTGCCCTTATATTCTTCTTCGCCCTTTTGTTTTCTGAGGGTATTATGAAGAATCATTTCATAAATCGGACCGCAGCCGAATATCTCCGTTACCATAAAGGAAACGATTGTAACAACGCTTAAAAACAGGAACTGACTGAAACTGCCTGTCATTTCACAAACGAGAATAATTCCCGTTACGGGGGCTTTTGTTACGGCACCGAAAAAGCCGGCAAGGGAAACAGCAATGAAAAAGCTCATACTGCCCGGGCTTGCGCCCATATATTTAACGAATATTGACGTACAAACTGCTCCGCAAAGTCCCCCTATTGTCAAAAGGGGAAGGAAAATGCCTCCCGGTGCCTTTGAGGCAAAACAGAACTCAGTAAACAAAAATTTAACAACAAGCAGCGCAATAAGCATACCTATGCCGTAATTTGCCTCGGGCAGGGCATCTACAAGAGAATGACCGCCGCCTAAAAGCTGGGGAAGTGTAAGGGCAATTATACCCGTAAGTATAAAAGCCGGAACAGGCATTAAAAAATCTGGAATTTTAAAAAGCTTTCCGTAGTTAATGGCTCCGAAAATTATGCATTTATTGAAAAGCACTGCTATAAGACCCAAAGCAACACCCAAAATAATTACGTAGTACATTGCGCTGTAAGGAATTCTGCCTACCTCGCCGAATGTAAAAACAGGCGATGTTCCGAAAACCTTTTTCGAAACCATATCGGCTGTTATGCCCGTAAGGGTTCCCCCTATAAATACATATTTATTAAAGGATTTGTGAAGTTCCTCCATAACAAACAGCGCTCCGGCAAAGGGCGCATTAAAAGCCGCCGCCAAGCCTGCCGCCGCTCCGAAAGTAAGGAGATAGCGCTCTCTTGTCTTATTGCCCTTTATAATACGAAAACGGCTTATTCCCAAGCCTGTTGCGGCACCTATCTGAACAGAAGGACCTTCCCTTCCAAGCGACATTCCGGCGCCCAGACAAATAAGACCGCCCAAAAATTTAAGCACTAAAACTCTGAGCCAGTTAAACCTCATTTTCCCCAGTAAGACACCCTCAACCTGAGGGATACCGCTGCCTGAAATCAAAGGTTCACGCTTAACCATAAGACCGGCTGCCGCTCCTAAAACAATAAGAACGGCAAACATAACCACGGCTTTAAAAACAGAATCAACCTTTGAATAACATGAAACGGAAAAATCGGATATAACCGCCAAAAGATATCTGTAAAGACTTACAATAACTCCGGCTATAATTCCTATTATAATCCCTTCGGGAATTATAAGGTATTCGTATTTATTTTTGTTTAGTAGTGCTCTTTCCTCTGTGTCCATAATTTAGAATATTCCGAATACTTTCCTTGTATAAAACGGCTTTTTATTTATGATTCCGTCCTTGGCAAATTTTTCGCCTGACGTCATTATGGTAAGTTCCTTTTCGGGATTTTCAGCCGTTTCTTTGTATATTTCTCTGATTTCGTTGTAAATTACTTCCTTTGCGTCCTTGTCGCCCTTACAGTCAATTACAACAAGGGGAGAAGGCTTTCCATGGTCGGAACGGTAAATTTCAAGGAAATATGCCGCTGTTACACTCTTTTCACCTCTGAAATATTGTTTCAGTTTGGAAGTAATTTCATAGGGTTCTTCTAATGGCTCGCCTATATAAAGAATATCATCGTCGGCAGACTTCTTAGGTGTGACAGTGTGAGGAACGGCAGAGCCGGGAACGGTTATTCCCTCATCGCCGGAAACTGCCGGAGTTAAGGGCTGTGTTCCCGGTGCGCCGGCGGCTTGTCTTGCTCTTAACTGTTCAGCCGCTTTTTTAATATTAGCGTCCATTAGGTCGATTGTTTTTTCATCGATCATAAGACCGTGTTCAAAGGGATTTATAAGAATTCCCTTAATTTGACCCTTTTGGCTTACGGCAATTCTGACAATCTCGGGAAAAGGCAGTCCTGCTGCTTCCTTAGGGGTATTGTTTTGCTGTTTCTTAATCTGATCCCAGTCGGTAAAAACACCTAAAAGATTGTCGCCGTTTTTGTTTTTAAGAGTTAAAAACTGGAGCTGAACCTCTGTTTTGCCCTCTTTTTCGGTTTTATTAAGGGCATTGCAGGGGATAAGAAGTCTTGATTTAAACAGCTGCTGAATAAAGGCTGCCTGTGTGTTTGTGCTTGGGTCTGCCTTGAAAACCTCCATAGCCTTACAAAGTATATGGTTTGTAATCTGCTGTTGGGGCTGCTGCTGTTGATTTGCTCCGGCTGCTGCTTTGTTTGCAACGGGACCTACGTTGGGAACTGCCTTGGACTTAATTAAAGGCGGTTTATTGCTGCTCATAAATTTAATACACCTCTTTAGTTATTTTTTATTTTTATAATATATTTACACCTAATTCTCTTGCTTTCAAATATGTTTCCTTACTCCAGATTGAAACCTGAATTTCGCCTATATGGGCTTTTCTTAAGAAATACATACAAATTCTGGACTGACCTATTCCGCCGCCGATTGTATAGGGCAGCTTTTCCTCCTGAACTGCCTTCTGGAAAGGAAGTTCGGCTCTTTCAGGGCAGCCCGATAATTCAAGCTGTTTTAAAAGACTTCTTTTGTCAACTCTTATACCCATTGATGAAAGCTCATAAGCAATATCAAGTAAGGGATAGTAAACAACTATATCGCCGTTAAGCTCCCAGTCGTCATAGTCGGGGGCTCTGCCGTCGTGCTTTATGCCGCTTTTAAGAAATCCCCCTATTTTCATAACGAAAATTGCGCCCTTGTCCTTTGCCTCCATATGCTCTCTTTCCTTCGGGGGAAGGTCTGGATATTTGTCTTCAAGCTCCTGAGTTGTTATAAATGTAATATGGTCGGGAAGCATAGGCTTAATATAGTCATATTCGCTGGCCATATATTTTTCCGTTCTTTTAAGGGCTGTGTATACTTTTTCAACAACATCCTTCAATGTTTCTTCTGTTCTGTCCTCTTTTTTGATTATTTTCTCCCAGTCCCACTGATCAACGAAAATAGAGTGAAGATTGTCGGTTTCCTCATCACGTCTTATGGCGTTCATATCGGTATAAAGCCCTTCGCCGTAGGAAAAGCCGTATTTTTCAAGTGCCATTCTCTTCCATTTAGCAAGTGAATGTACTATTTCACAGGTCATACCCTCCATTTCCTTTATTTTATGTCAAAGGTTACCGGTCTTTCTACGCCGTTTAAGTTGTCGTTAAGCCCTGTTTTGGGGTCTACAAAAAGGGGGGCGGTTACTCTTGCCAAATTCAGCTGTTTTGAAAGCGAATTCTGAAAATGATCCTTAACCTTTTTAATGGCGATTTGTGTTTCGTGTAAGTCAAGAGCCGACTTATAGCCCTCGGGAATATAAAAGTTGTCCATAGTTTTTCTCCTTTACAGCTTACAGTTATTTACTGTTCTCGGGAATGAAACAACGTCTCTGATGTTTGTCATACCCGTAATATACATAATTGCTCTTTCAAAGCCCAAGCCGAAACCGGCGTGAGGCGCTGTTCCGTACTTTCTTAAGTCCAGATAAAAGTCATAATCCTCTTTTTTAAGACCTAATTCGTTCATTCTCGAAAGAAGAACGTCATAATCGTCCTCTCTTTGACTTCCCCCTATTATCTCCCCTATTCCGGGAACAAGGCAGTCCATAGCGGCTACGGTCTTTCCGTCGGGGTTCAGTTTCATATAGAAAGCCTTAATTTCCTTGGGATAGTCCGTAACGAAAACAGGTCTTTTGAAAATTGTTTCCGTCAAATATCTTTCGTGCTCCGTCTGGAGGTCACTGCCCCATTTAACCTTGTAGTCAAAGTTATCGTTGTTCTTTTCCAAAATTTCAATTGCCTCTGTGTAGGTAACATGGGCAAATTTTGAATTTAAAACATTGTTCAGCCTGTCAATAAGTCCCTTGTCCACAAACTGATTGAAAAACTTCATTTCTTCGGGAGCCTTCTCCAAAACATAGCTTATAATATATTTAAGTATATCCTCAGCAAGATTCATATCGTCATACAAATCCGCAAAGGCAATTTCAGGCTCAATCATCCAAAACTCGGCGGCATGACGGGGTGTGTTTGAATTTTCAGCTCTGAATGTGGGACCGAAGGTGTAAACATTTTTAAATGCCATAGCATAGGTTTCAACATTAAGCTGACCGCTTACGGTTAAGTTTGTGGTCTTTCCGAAGAAATCCTTAGTATAGTCGATACTTCCGTCGGGATTTTTGGGAATATTGTTTAAGTCCATTGTTGTAACCTGAAACATCTCCCCTGCTCCTTCACAGTCACTGCCGGTCATAATAGGCGTATGAACATATACGAAGTCTCTTTCCTGGAAAAAGCAATGTATAGCGTGGGCAATAAGGGAACGCACTCTGAAAACAGCCAAAAACGTATTTGTTCTGGGGCGGAGATGGGCTATTGTTCTCAAATATTCAAATGTGTGGCGTTTTTTCTGCAGAGGATAGTCTGCCGCAGCAAGCCCTTCAACCTTAACCTCAGACGCTTGAATTTCAAAGGGCTGTTTAGCATTGGGAGTTGCCACAAGCTCACCCTTAACAGTAAGAGCCGAGCCTAAGGTTACCTTTGAAATATCCGAGAAATTCTCCAGCTTGTCGTTATATACAACCTGTAAAGGCTGAAAATATGTTCCGTCGTTTATAACTATAAAGCCGAAGGTCTTTGAGTCTCTTTTGCTCCTTATCCAGCCCCCTACGGAAATTTCCTTTCCTATATACTTTTCGCTGTTCTTAAACAGCTCCCTTATGTTTACCAAATCCATTGTTTTTATTTCCTCCTTAATATTTTATAGGCTCCCCTTTTAAGTAAGAGGAGCTGTCACCGACGTACAGCAACAAAATACAATTTATATATACTGATGGGCGGCAATAAATGTCATTATTCACTTAAACGGTGACTGAGGGGTACCTGCGGCTCCTCGCCGGAATTTGACACTTCAAAATAACTCACATTATAAGCTCAAAAGGCCAGTCTATAAGTCCTCCCATATCGTAAATATGTTTATAACCCATATTGTCGAGAAACTCCGCCGCCGCCTTGCTTCTCTTTCCGCTTTGACAGTATACCATGACCTGACGGTTTTTATCCGGCAGAACCTCCCCTGCCCTTTCCTCTATTTCGTCAAGGGGCAGAAGTCTTGCGCCTTCAATATAGCTTTCCTCAAATTCCTCTTTTGTTCTTACGTCAACAAGTATAAGATTTTTGTCGCCGTCCAAAAGCTTTTTAGCCTCGGCATGGTTTAATTTTGTAATCATAACGCCACCTCGGTTATAACAATTTATTCCAAAACAAGTTCAACAGGGCAGTGGTCGGAGCCGAAAATATCCGTATGGATTTTTGCCTCCTTAATTCTGTCCTTAAGGCACTCCGACACAATAAAATAGTCAATACGCCAGCCCGCGTTCTTCTCTCTGGCTTTAAAGCGATAGCTCCACCAGGAATAAATCCCTTCCGCATCGGGATATAAATATCTGAATGTGTCAACAAAGCCGCTTGACAAAAGCTCTGTCATTTTGCCCCTTTCCTCATCTGTAAATCCGGCGTTCTTACGGTTCGTCTTTGGGTTCTTAAGGTCGATTTCATTATGAGCCACGTTTAAGTCTCCACAGTAAACAACGGGCTTTTTCTTTTCAAGCTCCTTAAAATATGCCCTTAAAGCGTCTTCCCACTCCATTCTGTAGGAAAGCCTCTTAAGCCCGTCCTGTGAATTGGGAGTATAGCAGGTTATATAATAAAAATCTTCCATTTCAAGGGTAATAAGCCGCCCCTCGCTGTCATGCTCGGGCAGCCCTAAGCCATAGCTTACGCTTATAGGCTCTTTCTTTGTGAAAACAGCTGTTCCCGAATAGCCTTTTTTAACGGCATAATTCCAATAGCCGAAATATCCCTCAGGCTCGAAATCAATTTGCCCCTTTTGGAGCTTTGTCTCCTGAAGGGAGAAAAAATCAGCGTCAATGCTTTTAAAAACGTCATAAAAGCCCTTAGTCATACAAGCTCTCAGTCCGTTTACATTCCATGAAACCATTTTCATATTTTTTACGTCCTTTAACAGTTTTCTTTCCGTACCGGCAAATCTGCCGATACATTGCTATTATTATATCATAGCTTATTATAAAAATCCACACATATTTTTATAAGCTCCCGCTTTAAGGGGAGCTGTCACACGACAGTGTGACTGAGGGGTTGTACCGGTACTTCTTTCGAACTTTACGCTGTCTTGTGCCGGTACTGTTCTCACCTTATAAAATTCGTTGAAATTTTAGGATCCTTTTCCGGTTTGGGAATATTCTTTCCTGCCTCCAGATTCTTCAAAAGCCATGCCATATCTTTTGCGGCATAGCGCATTGTCTGCATACCCTCTAAATCGGCGGTAACCTCACCGGGGGTACGTCCGTAAACGGCTCCCCAATACTGATAAGGGGGAACAATCATTCCCGAAAACAGAAGATAATTGCAAAGCTGATGGAAGGTATCCGAGCCGCCTGTTCTTCTTGCAACGGCAAAAGCCGCCCCTACTTTATATTTAAAATATCCCGAGCTTGTGTAAAAAGCTCTGTCTAAAAATGACTTCATATTTCCGGCAATTCCGCTGTAGTAAACCGGCGAGCCTAAAATAATTCCGTCTGCCTCTCTCATTTTAAGAGCCGCCTCATTTACGATATCGTCTGTGTAAATGCAAAGCCCGTTTTCGGTTTTGCTGCAGCCGCCGCAGCCCGTACAGCCATGTTTTACAGCTGCCCCTATATGTAAAATTTCAGTCTCTATGCCTGCGCTTGCCAATTCCTCCGCCATAGCCTTAAGAACCGATGCTGTGTTTCCGTCTTTTTTGGGACTTCCGTTAATACCTATTACTTTCATTTAAAAACCCTCCTGATTATTTTTTGTTTTGATTTATTTTATTCTTATTTTTCTGCTTTAAAATAAGCTTTTGCCTTATTCTGTAATATGAGCTTCTTGAAACTCCCATAAGGGCAACAGCCTCTTCACGGTTTATCTCGCCCATCATTTCACGCTTAAGAACCTCATAATATTCTTCCTCAGTTCTGTTAGTCGGTCTGCCGAATTTAACCCCTTTTTTTCATAGCTTCGATTATGCCTTCCTGCTGACGAGCTCTTATGGCTTCTCTTTCGTTTTCGGCAACAAAGGATAAAAGCTGTAAAACAATATCACTTATAATAGTTCCCAAAAGATCTTTTGACTTCGTGGTATCAAGCAAAGGCATATCGAGAACAACTATATCAGTGCCTATTGTCTTTGTTATATATCTCCACTGTTCTATAATTTCCTGATAATTTCTGCCCAGACGGTCAATACTCTTTATAACGATAAGGTCGTCCTTAAGAAGAACATCTATAAGGTTTTTATAATTTTCCCTGTTGAAGTCCTTTCCGCTTTGTTTATCCAAAAAAATATTTTCCGACAAGATACCTTTTTCTGCCATAGCCGCCATTTGTCTGTCTTCGTTTTGATCTCTTGATGAAACCCTTACATATCCGTATGTCATTTATCAACACTGCTTTCCCTTTGTGTAAACAAAATTATAACTCCGGCTAAAACCATAACCGCCGATATAGCCATAGACACAGGCAGCCCCAAAAATTTAAGCTGGTCGGTTCTTAAACTTTCAATCCAAAAACGACCTATGCCGTAGCCTATAAGGTAAACCGCCGTCAGAACTCCTTTTCGTTTTCCGCCGAATTTAAGAATAAGAGTCATAATTATAAATAAGCCTAAATTCCACAGACTTTCATATAAAAATGTGGGGTGAACCTGAATATAATCAGTGCCGTTATAATTTATTACAGGCAGAACAGCACCGTTATAAACTACACTTTCTGCCCCCTTTACAACAGAACCCACAGACTTAATCTGTTCTGTTTTAAGTCTCATTGCAAAAAGCCCTTCAGCTGCTTTTCCGAAAGCCTCTCTGTTGAAAAAATTGCCCCATCTGCCTATAACCTGCCCTATGGCAAGCCCTCTGACACAGGTGTCGGTAAATTTCAAAAAACTGACCTTTTTAATACAGGTAAATACTTTAACGGTAAGAAGACCGGCTAAAATTCCGCCGTAGATCTGCAGACCGCCGTTTCGAAAACCGAAAAAATCAAAAACAGAAGAATTTTCATCAAAAAAAAGATAGCCAAGTCTTGCTCCGCAGAGTGAAATAATCACCCCCGGAAAGACAAAATCATTATATAAGTCGGGGTTTTGCCCTGTTTGCTTTGCCTGTCTTATAACAACCAAATAGCCGAAAAGCAAAGCCAAGGCAATACATATGCCATAACAATATACATCAAAGCCCCCTATTGAAAAAGCTACTGTCTTTACGCTGTTAATTTTTATTCCCAAATTATAAAACCAAATATCAGGGTTCATATTTCTCCTTTTCTCTTATATGTAAGGGCATAAGCCCTCATAAAGACCCGACAATACTTAAACAGAGATTGTCTCCGTTTATAATATCAAGCCTGTTAATTATGTCATCTTTAGTTATCGTTTTATATCTTTCGCATATTTCCGTAAGCTTAAGCCCCTTAAAAGCATAGTCTGTCTGAGCCGCAGCAAGACCGTTAAGGCAGTTTTGCCCTCTTAAATGAGCCGAAATAAGCCTTTTCCTGCTGTTTTCAAGTAAATTTTCGTCAATGCCCCTGTTCTTAAGTCTTTCGGCATATCTTAAAATCTCGTCAGCGGCAGCCTCTGCCCTTTCTGACACACCTGAAATAATTGCTCCTCCGAAATTATTGCCCAAGAGATATTCCATAGAAAAATCTTTATCGATAAGACCTCTTAAATAAAGTTTTTCATAAAGCTCCGAACTTTTTCCGCAGATAACATCAAGCAAAAGCCTTGTTTCACAAAGACGATCCTCAGAAGAAAGTTCAAAATTGTTTTCCTTAAACCCCAAATTGAAATTAGGCTTTGAGATATCCATTTTGACCATATAAAGACTTTTATTTATGCCCTCGTCTTCGAAAAAAGTTTCTTTTCTTTTCTCACCTTTTTTAAGGCTTACAAAGCTGTCTGCGAGGCTGAAGGTTTTATCAATATCTACATCTCCGCAGATTACAAGAGCGGAATTTTCTCCGCAGTAATATTTTCCGTAACATTCCTCAAGCGCATCTTTATTTATTTTTCGAATATCCTGCCTTGTTCCGGCTATATTGTTCCTTACGGGGTTTTTCACGTAAGGCCCTCTTAAAAGATTAAAATAAACCTGCCACCAAGGGTCGTCCTCGTACATTTTTATTTCTTCTTCTATAATTCCCTTTTCCTTTTCTACATTTTCGTCTGTCAGATAAGGGTTAGTTGTAAAATCGAGAAGGAGTTTTAGGTTTTCCTCAAAATTTCTGTCACAGGTAAAATAATAAGCTGTTGTGCCGAAATTGGTATAAGCATTTACCTCAGCCGAATTTTCGGAAAACTCCTTCATTACGTTTTTGTCCTTTTGTTCAAAAACCTTGTGTTCGAGAAAGTGGGCGCTGCCGGGTATGCAGTTTGGCTCAGCGGAACCGAAATTTACGGAAAAAACTGCCTGAACTGTTTTATAACCGCCTTTATAAATTATATAGCATTTTGTTCCGTTTTGCAACTGTTTAAAATATATTTTCATCAGCTTTTCCCCCTTCCTTTAAAAAATATACCGTATCAATGTATGCATTTGCAAAAGCTCTTCTTATTTCATCACTGTCGGCAGTTTTGATTTTTTTCGCAGCCTCCCTCGGGCTTGCTGCTCCGCCGTAAAGAGCGCCTGAAAGACAAAAATCACTTAATGCGCTTAAATTATCTTCTGCAGCGGTATACCTTTTAATAATACTTTCTTTTGCGTTTTCAATTTCTTTTTTCCGTTACATTCTCGAAGTTCTTAAGCTCCTCCGAAATTATATCGTTTATACGTCTTACGTTTTCGGAAGAAATTCCGCTTTGAACTATAACCGTTCCGTTACAACGAACAACATTTGAGCTTATATAATAACAAAGGCTTTCCTCTTCCCTTACTTTCATAAAAAGACGGCTGTTTGCTCCCCCTCCGAAAATCTCATTTGCCGTCAAGAGAGCGTAATAATCAGTCTCTGTTCTTATTCCCATACACAGCTTTCCCTGTGTAATATCCATTTTTTCGGTTATATATGAAGTATCTTTCTTTTTAAATTCCTTTTTATTATTAGTTTCTGTTCTTTGCCCCTTTAAATTTAAACCCTCTGCCGCTGTCAAAAACTCGTTTTTATCAAAATTTCCCACCGCAATTATATCAACAGCCGATGTTCCTATTATGTCAGTGTAATGTCTGTAAAGACCTTCCGAGGTGATTTTATCTACATCTTCTATATAGCCGTCACCGTATATGCCATAGCCTTCATCTATGAACATTTTCTCTTCAAGTTTCCTTTTGGCGTAATCCTTTTTATTGTCTTTAACAGAGTAAATTATTGATTTAAGCGCCTGCTTTTCTCTTTCAACATATTCAGTTTTAAAGCCTTCTCCTTCTGTCAACGGCTTTAAAATTATATCACCCAAAAACTTAAGTGCATTTTTCACATTGACCCCTTCATTAACTGTCTCGGCATAAAACTCCGAAAGCTGCCAATTGCCTTTTTTCATATTAACACAGCCGAAACAGCCTCCGAAAAGGTGGCTGGCTGCCCTGTTAAGCTCCGCCGGACTTCTGTATTTTCTGCAGCCCAGCCCCATAACATTTACCAAAAGTGCATTTGCCGTTACTTCATCTCGTGTCAGCCTTCGCCGCAAAAGAACAGCCACACCGCAGCTGTTGAATTTATCTTCTTTATACATAAAAACTCTGACACCGTTTCCTAATTCTGCAATTTCCACAAAATCTCCCCTTACATATATTTGCGCATATTTTTAAGAGCACTTTTTTCAAGTCTTGAAACCTGTGCCTGACTTATACCTATTTCTTCGGCAACCTCCATTTGAGTTCTCCCTCTGAAAAACCGCAGGTCTATAATATTTTTTCTCTGGCTGTAAGTTTTTTCAGCGCCTCGCTTAAGGCTATATTTTCAACCCATGAATTATCTGTGTTTTTGTCATCACTGACCTGATCCATTACAAAAAGAGCGTCTGTGCCATCGTGATATACAGGCTCGAAAAGCGAAACGGGATCCTGTATGGCATCAAGAGCCATAACAACCTCACACCTGTCAATTTCAAGCTCCTTTGCAATTTCGTCTATTGTAGGCTCCCTTGAAAGTGAGTTTGTAAGCCTTTCTCTTGCCTGAAGAGCCTTATATGCCGTATCTCTTAAGGAACGGCTTACTCTGATAGGGTTATAATCTCTTAAGTGACGCCTTATTTCCCCTATTATCATAGGTACGGCATATGTGGAAAACTTTACGTTTTGGCTTACATCAAAGTTGTTTATTGCTTTTATAAGCCCTATACACCCCACCTGAAAAATATCGTCAGGAGATTCTCCCCTGCCCATAAAGCGCTGAATAACACTTAAAACAAGTCTTAAATTTCCATATGTATATTCCTTTTTTGCCTCTTCGTCCCCGGCTTTGATTTTTTTAATAAGCTTTTCTTTTTCTTCTTCCTTCAATATAGGTAATTTTGAAGTATTAACACCGCAAATTTCAACCTTTTGCCGCATAAAAATCCCTCCGCAAAACTTATGGCTTTCAGCAAAGTATCTGTTTAGATACAAAGTAACAGTTCAGCCAAATCACTCGCAAAGCGCCTGCTATATGCAGCCGGTGCCGCTTGCGGCTCAGTTTTTGCTCGTTATTTGGCGTTCCGCTCGTGGTTTTTCGGCAGAAACTTTTTTAGTAAACGAGTTTACACAGAAGTCTCTGCCGAAAAACCACGGCTGAACTGTTACGATA
>JAJQBF010000251.1 GCA_021203425.1 Clostridiales bacterium
CCGTATATTTTGCAAGGTAATAATATGTTGAGCCTACAACGGCAGATCTGTCTATACTGTCATCGTCTTTTCTTTCTTCTGCGGTTAAAAGACCGTCCCCATCTGTATCGCCTGTGAAATCCTGTCATTTTGTAATATAGCCGTCATTTGATATGGAATTAAATGAATAGGTTCTGCCCATTTCCATAGGATCGATTTCAATTGATGTTACGTTTCCGTCGGAATCAACGCTTGCTGTTTGTGAATTCGATGTATCATCAGAATCGATATAATAAACAGCACCTTGATCCTTATACGAATTTCTCGGGTTTGCCCTTACGGTAAGATAGGGATCGCCGTAATATGGAGTAACCTTTGTTACAAATGAAGTAGGTTTAATTACTATATTTGTACTGTTGCTTTCGCTCCATGTTACATCGTCTGTGTTTGCCTTCAAATATGTTGTCATAAGAGAAGACTCGCCGGAGGACACACTTGTAGACTTACTGCAAGATAATGCTATGGTTGCAACATTTGTAAAGCTGCTTCTGAAATTTGCAACTGTTGCAGATGTTGCTGCAGCATTTGTTGAATAGAACTTAGAATCATAGCCCTTTGAAGTACTTACATTAAAGCCTGATACATAATATCCCGAATTAGCCGCTGCTTTTAAATTAACAGTATCAACCATTGATACCTTCATAACATCGGTTGAATTCTTTGTACCATGGTTTACAACCTGACCGTTCTCTGTCTGTGGGAAGTAGATGAACGCTGATTTTGCGTAATAACAGGGTACAATTGTAATTGTTTTGTCTGTATATCTGTTTCCTATGTATTTATCAACAAAAGTGCTGTTGAAGGATACCGAAACAGCATTGTCAGTAGCTTCATAATATATGGTATTGCTGCCGACAGTCAAATTTATACCTGCAAGATATACCTTATCGGTAAAATCGCTTGATATGTCTGCCGTAAATTTTACGGTTGCGCCGTATTTTGCATATGTTGTACTGCCGCTTGTTGATGTGTTGGACATTTTAACAGTACCGGCAAGCTGGTTTGTGCTTGACTGTGTATACCATGCATTGTTTGTGCTGTTATATGAATATGCAGTACCTTCGCTTTCAACTGTCCAGTTTTTAATATCAACATATGAGTTTTTAAGGTTGTTGTTATTGCCCTGGCTTGCCGAACCGGCACTTACGTTTATTGTATAGTAAGGTGTATATACATAAACCTTAAGTGAGCTGACAACCAGATTGGAGTTTTCGTTTGAGCCGCTTGTCTTTGTATGAATAACAATTGAGCCGTTTGTCTTTCTTGACGCTGTAGGAACATCATAAGTATTCGTACTGCTTGAGAATGTTATAGTACCGTTGGTTTTATAATTTGTACTGCTTGAGCCGTCGAATGTAATCCAGTTGGAGCCGTCTGTGTAGTAGCCTGTGGTGGTTTTTTTACACTTTGTTGTCGACCAGTATGTGCCCTTGGTAGTATTAGCCCACTGAATCTGAATCTTTGTTGCCTGTGAAAGGTCAGCGCTTACAGTCTTTGTAGCCTCTTTGTTTTTGCTTCCGCTTATTGATATTGTTCCGTTGTACTTGCTTGAACTGTAAGAACTTGAGCCCAAATCAACGTCATAATAATAACCTTCATCGTCATGCTTAAGAATTGTTCCGTTGCTTAATTTTATTTCTTCTTCCGCATCTTCACTCTCGTCTTCATCAGATGACGCAAGTGAAACATCTGAGATTTCTTCTGTTTCGGCTGTTTCGTCGGGGTTGTTAAGTGTAACAACCGTACTTGACTTAGATGCGTTTACGGTTCCCTCTGATGTATCAAGATAAACCATAAACTGTAAGCCGTCCTGAGTTGCCTTTTCCTTAAGAATGGGAATTTCAACTGTTCTCTCCGTTACGCCCTGAGGGAACACAACTTCTTTTGTTACAGCCTCATAGTCCACTCCGGGTTTAGCCGTAACTTCACCTGTTGTAAGGTTTACAGCGCCGAACTTAGCTGTTCCGGCTGTTCTCTTTACGGTAACCTCAACAACGCCTTCGTCTCTTGATGCATAAACTGCGCCTGATCCCATTTCGTAAACCTGCTTTTCGTTTACGTCATTATCGGAAATGTTAAGATATGACTTGTAAACGTCGCCAAGCTCACCGGCTGTGGGGTTTGAAAGGAAGAAAATAACCTGTTCGTCACTTTCGGATAAATCGTCATCTATAATTTCAACGGTTATGAACTTAATATATTCACCGTCTTCAAATGTGATAGACGTTGTAACACCGGGAATCTCCTGTGCCCAGTCCATAATTTCGCCCGTTGCTGTGTCAATTGCGACTTTGTTGCTTGTATCTACGGTTTCCGTCCAGTCTTCTCTGTCGGAAATATTTCCTAAATATGCATTTCTTGCCGCTTTAAGACCGCCGCTCTTGCCGACTTTCTCGGAAACGATTTCTTCTGTTTCGGAGTCTGTTTCTTCTGAAACTTCCTCTTCCTCTGAATTTTCCTCTTCGGCTGAGATTTCTTCGGCAATTTCTTCTTCCTCCGAAACTTCCGCTGTTTCTTCGGTTTCTTCAGAGATTTCTTCTTCAGCTGTTTCTTCAGCCTCTTCCGAAATTTCTTCTTCCTCTGAAATTTCTTCTTCGGCGATTTCTTCACCGACCGCTAAATCAACGCCCTCTGCCGCTAAAACGGAGTCTACCGTCAAAGCCGAATCTGTAGCCGCTGTGTCGATTACGGCAACTATATCTTCTTCGTTATAGCCCTCTGTTTCATTAATTTCTTCAACATCGGCATATGCCTCGACAATAGGTCTTGCGTCGGGGTTTTCATCAAGAGTTTCCTTGAAAAGACCCTCTCCGACCTTTACTATATAGTCTGCGCCGTATTCAGCCGAAACATCTATGATTTTTAAATCAACTGTTGCCTCGCCTTCCGTTCCGCCGTTTCTTACAATGGCAATCTCTACAGACCTGTCACCTTCTGTCACGTTCATACCGCCTGCTATAAAGTTAAACACATCTTCACTGTGTGCCTCTGCATACTCATCGCTTACACGAAGGTTTTCGATAAAAGCCTCGCTTGTGTAATCGGTTTGGTCGGTTTCCGCTGCAAACGCAGGGGCTGCCTGTGATAAAACCATCATTAACGAAAGTATCACAGCCGTTAATTTTTGCAATTTTTTAAGATGCATATTGTTTCCTCCCTTCATAGTGAATTCTGCATCTATTGGTGATATCCGCCGCATAAGCTCTTTTTGTCAGGCCTTAATTATAAAACAAAATCGGCTGCTGCGTAGGATCAGTGCCCATGTATAAATTATGAATCTGCATGGGTAGACATATATAAGCCGTCTGAAAGTAAAACTGCTCTTCCCGAACGGGTTATATCAAATGTGTAAAAAGCGGGAGTGCACCGCAGGGAACAGTCGGGCTTTTAAGCTGCCGAGGAGTCCATGTC
>JAJQBF010000256.1 GCA_021203425.1 Clostridiales bacterium
GCCTTGTTACCGAATCAGAACAGCCGAAAAGGATGAAAGCTATTATATTAACGGATATACCGGAAGTTTTTCGTCCGATTAAACCTTGATTTGGTTGTTTGCAGGTGATTAATAAACAATTTGACACTTAAAAAAAGCAAATTTTTATCAGTCTTGACAAAAATAAAAAAAGACTTTAAAAATATGTAATTTAGTGATATAATAATAACGTTCAGTATATTTTTAATTGGAGCAAATAAAATGGAATGTTTTGAAATAAAGGGACAAAAAAAATTAAAAGGTGTTGTTTCGATAAGCGGAGCAAAAAATGCAGCTGTAGCGATTATCCCTGCGGCGATAGTTGCGGAAGGGGTTTCGGTTATAGAAAATCTTCCGTCTATTGAGGACGTAACCTGTCTTATGGTTTCACTCGATAAATTAGGGGCTAAGTGTACTCTTACCGATGAATCAACACTTATAATCGATGCAAGAAAAGTAAAATCATATATTGCCACAGACGAATCCGTAAGCAAGATAAGAGCCTCTTATTATCTTATGGGCGCTCTTTTGGGTCGTTTCGGTCATGCCGAGGTGGCTATGCCGGGAGGCTGTAATTTCGGCGAAAGACCTATTGACCAACATCTTAAGGGTTTCAGAATGATGGGCGCAAAAATCGACACAAGTGACGAAAAAATAATCAAGCTTGACGTTGACGGCAGACTTCACGGAGCAAATATCTATTTGGACGTTGCCTCTGTAGGCGCAACCATAAATATTATGATTGCCGCATCAAGAGCGCAGGGAAGAACCGTAATTGAAAACGCCGCAAAGGAACCCCATATTGTAGATACGGCAAACTTTCTGAATATGCTGGGGGCAAATATAAAAGGCGCCGGAACGGACGTAATCAGAATTCAGGGTGTAGACAGACTTCACGGCGGAGAATATACAATTATTCCCGATCAGATTGAGGCGGGTACATATATGATCTGCGGAGCAATTACAGGGGGAGATGTTACGGTTAAAAACCTTATCCCCAAGCACATGGATTCTCTTACGGCTAAGCTTGAAGAGATGGGCTGTAGTGTTATCGAAGGCGATGATTATATAAGAATTGTAGCCGAATGTAAGCTTTGGCCCACAAATATTAAAACGATGGCTTATCCTGGTTTCCCCACTGACTTACAGCCTCAAATTACGGCGCTGCTTACCGCTGCCGACGGAAGAAGCCGTGTTATTGAAAATGTGTGGGAGTCCCGTTATCAATATATTGATGAACTTAAAAAGTTCAGGGCGGATATTACCGTAAACGGAAGAGAAGCTGTTATTGAAGGCGGCAAGGAGCTTCAGGGAGCCAATGTTTTCGCTACGGATCTCCGTGCCGGAGCAGCTATGGTAATTGCGGCTTTGGGGGCAAACGGAGTTTCAACAATAGGCAATATTCGTTTTATTGACAGAGGATATGCTAATATAGAAGAAAAGCTGCTCAATTTAGGAGCAGACATAAAGAGAATAAATAAGGAATGAGCGGGAATATGGAATTTGCAACAATAGCAAGCGGCTCATCGGGAAATTGTACTTATATAGGAACAAAACATACAAAAATTCTTGTTGATGCCGGAATAAGCGGTAAAAGTATAGACGCCGGGCTTGACGCCATAGGAGTCGGCGGCAGGGATATTGATGCAATTTTTATAACCCACGAGCATGACGACCATATAAAGGGAGCCGGAGTTTTCTCAAGAAAATACGGCACGCCTATTTACGCAACCTGCGGAACGTGGCTTGGGGGAGAGTATAAAATGAAGAAATTAAGCCCCCTTGTAAAAAATGTTGTTACACATGATGAAAACATAATTATAAATGATTTATGTATAAAACCCTTTAATATACCACATGATGCAAAAGAACCGGTGGGTTACTGTGTTTCAACAGATAAATTTAAGGTAACTGTGGCTACTGACTTGGGGCATATAACAAAAACTCTTATGGATAATTTGGCGGAAAGCAATATTATGCTTTTGGAAAGCAACCACGACCCCGATATGCTTGAAAACGGACCTTATCCCGAAATTCTTAAAAGGCGAATAAGGGGAGATAAGGGACATTTGTGCAATGAATATGCCGGAAAGCTTATTGCCTGTGTTATGAGCGGCAGACTTTCCTATGTCAGGCTCGGTCATTTGAGTATCGAAAACAATACGGAACAGCTTGCTTATAAAACCGTTGAAGAAATTTTAAACAGATATAAAATAAAGGTAGGAACCTATCTCGATATGGCTGTTGCCTCGAGGTCAGGGGTCAGAGAAGTAATAGAGCTGAAATGAAAATAACAATTCTTTGTGTGGGAAAAATTAAAGAGAGCTTTTACAGAGATGCCCTGAAAGAATATTCTAAAAGGCTTTCAAGGTATGTAAACCTTGAGATTATTGAGGTGGCTGATGAAAAGGCGCCTGAGGGCTTAAGTGAAACGGAGGCTCTTAAAATTAAGGATAAAGAAGGGGAAAAAATTCTCGGAAAGCTTAAAGACAGTTTTATTATTCCTCTTGTAATAGACGGGAAAAGTCTTGACAGCAGAGAATTCTCCGATTTTATAAAGGAAAAAGCCCTAAGAGGGACGAGCCATATAACTTTTATAATAGGGGGTTCCTTAGGTCTTTCGGAGGAAGTCATAAAAAAGGGAGATTTTCTTCTTTCATTTTCAAAAATGACATTTCCTCATCAGCTTATGAGGGTAATTCTTTTGGAACAGGTTTACAGGGCATACAGAATTATAAATAATGAGCCTTATCATAAATAGGAGGTTTAGCTATGGATTATAAAACAAAAGGAGTTTGTTCTACACAGATACATTTTGATGTGGAAGATAACAAAATTCACAATGTAAAGTTTACAGGCGGCTGCAGCGGAAATACACAGGGTGTAGCAAGACTTGCGGAGGGAATGGACGTTGATGATGCAATATCAAGGCTTAAGGGAATAAGATGCGGCTTTAAGTCAACCTCCTGTCCGGATCAGCTTGCAAAAGCTTTGGAAGAGTGGAAAAGCGGCAGGTAATAAACAAATAAAACCGAAAAAATGACAGCAGACCGGTTAAAGAAAGACCTGCTGTTTTTAAATGAAAATATCAGAATAAACTGATTATAAAACCGATAACAGCGGCGAGAGCACAGAAAGAAAGTATAAGGGGCATACCGCAGCCGAGACAGCCGCAGCCGTTTCCGTATCTTCTTCTGCCCATACCGAAACCGCCCATTCCCATAGGATGGGGAGGCGGAGGCGGCATCATAGGACCTCTGCCCATACCGCCCATACCGGGACCTCCCATGGGACCTCTGCCCATACCGCCCATACCGGGACCTCCCATACGACCACCGCCCGGACCTCTTGCGGCACCTACCACGGGACCACCCCAAGGACTCAATAGGTTTGAGCCATCACCGGGCCCACGAGAACCTAGGCG
>JAJQBF010000180.1 GCA_021203425.1 Clostridiales bacterium
TTTCAAGACTTCCGACTATTTCAAAATAATTTATAATTCAATTTTTATAATATTTTAATAAATTTTAACAATAAGCGGTTTCTCTTTTACTGATTGACACAAATACCTTTTAAGTGTTATTATTACTTTGGGAGATGAATTTAACAATGAACAGAGAAAGTTTTATAAGAGGTGTAAAAAACGGACTTGCGGTGGCATTGGGCTATTATGCCGTTTCCGTTACCATAGGCATAGCCGCTTCAAAGGCAGGGCTTAATATTTTTCAAGCCGGTCTGGCAAGCGCTTTGAGCTTTACATCAACAGGTGAATTTGCCGGGTTTAATCTTATGGCGGCAGCCGGATCTTATATTGAGATGGCGGTTATACAGCTTGTTATAAATGCCCGTTACATACTTATGTCTACCGCCTTAAGCCAAAAGCTGGCTGAAGGAACCACAACGGTTCAAAGGCTTATTTTGGGAATGGGGGTTACTGACGAAATATTCGGTCTTTCTATTGCCGAAAATGGGAGTTTAAACCCGTTTTACACTATGGGTATACTTTCCGTTGCCGTTCCGGGCTGGACACTTGGAACAGTGACAGGGGCTTTTTTGGGCAGTAATCTGCCGCCGATTTTGGTGAGTGCCTTAAGTGTCAGCTTATACGGTATGTTTATAGCCGCTTTTATACCTGCGGCAAAAAAAGACCGCATAGTAGCGGCGGCGGTTATAATTTCTTTTATATTCAGCTATATTTTTAACACAATGGCTGTTTTTGATTTTATATCTTCCGGCACGAAAATAATAATTCTTACAGTTGTAATTTCGGCTGTTTTTGCGGTTTTGTTTCCCGTAAAGGAAGAACAGGAGTAATAGAAACAATAAAATAAATCTGAAACAAAAAAACCGCTGAAAAGCGGTTTTTGCACTATAAGTGTATATTATACATTTTTACAGAACCTTGTCTAAAAATTCCTTCAAACGGTCGCTCTTGGGATTTGTAAAGAATTCGCCGGGTTCGCTTTCTTCTAAGATTTTGCCGTTTTCCATAAAGATTACACGTGTGGCAACCTCTCTTGCAAAGCCCATTTCGTGAGTTACACAAACCATAGTCATATTTTGCTCCGCAAGGCTCTTCATAACGTCCAAAACCTCGCCGACCATTTCGGGGTCGAGGGCGGAGGTAGGCTCGTCAAAAAGCATAACGTCCGGTTCCATACAAAGGGCTCTTACGATGGCGATTCTCTGCTTTTGACCGCCGGAAAGCTGGGTAGGATAGTTTTCTGCTCTGTCTGCAAGCCTGACTCTTTCCAAAAGCTCCATAGCCTTTTTTTCAGCCTCTGCCTTACTCTTTTTAAGAAGTTTCATAGGACCTATGGTTAAATTTTTCATAATTGTCATATGAGGAAAGAGGTTGAACTGCTGGAAAACCATACCCATTTTTTGTCTGTGTTTGTTTATGTTGTTTTTGGGGTCGGTTATGTCCGTTCCCTCAAAATATATATGACCGTCAGTGGGGATTTCAAGAAGATTTAAGCATCTTAAGAAGGTTGACTTTCCCGAGCCTGAGGGACCTATTACAACAACAACCTCACCGTTGTAAATGTTGTTGTTTATGTTGTCAAGAGCTTTTGTGGTTGTAAAAACCTTTGACAAATTTTCTACTCTCATAAGGGGTTTTTTATCTGTCACTTGAATTCAGCCTCCTTTCAAGACGGAACGAAATTGCACGCAGAATCGAAACGATTACAAGATATATGAGCGCTGCGGCAATAAGGGGGAAGAAGGCGCTGTATGTACGGCTTTTAATGAGAAGAGCCGCCGCAAGGAGATCCTGAAGGGCAACCATACTTGCAACGGAGGTTTCCTTAAGGAGAACAACAAGCTCGTTGCAGAGAGCAGGCAGTGTACTCTTTAAAGCCTGCGGGATAACAATGTAAATCATTGTGGGAAGATAGCCGAAACCGAGACTTCTTCCGGCCTCCGCCTGACCCGGGTCGACACCGTTTAAGCCGCCTCTTATAATTTCGGCAATGTAAGCACTTGAGTTAATTGTAAAGCCAAAGGTTGCCACGAAGATTTTGTTTGTGGAGTTTGCCAAAATTACGAAGTAGATTATCATAATCTGAACGATTGTAGGTGTGCCCTGAATTACATTCAGATAAATTTTGCATATAAAGTTAGCAATTGAAAGGACGAAACGGTCTATTTTGCCCTTAAGGGAAAGATTGTTTGTTTCCCGCCTGCTGTCGTGGCTTACTCTTATCATAGCGATTATAAGCCCCAAAATAAGGCCGAAAATAAAGGCAAAAACAGTAAGCCTTATTGTAATTACAAGACCGTTTAAAAGCCATTTCCAGCGGCTTTCCGAGATAAAGTTGTTATACAACTCCGTCACAAACCACTGAGCCTTTTCGGGAGATGTAAAAAAAGCAATTATATTATAAAGTATGTTATTTTCCATATTATACCCTCAAAATAAGGGTGCGTTAATTAACACACCCTTGTTAAACATAAAATTATTCTTCTGCTGCGTCTTCGTCAGAGTTTAAATATTTGTCAAGAATTTCCTGTAATTCTCCGCTTTCTTCCATTTCTGCAAGTGCTGCGTTGATTCCGTCAAGAAGGGCTGTGTTGTCCTTTGCAACGGCAATAGCATACTGTTCAGATGTAAGAAGCTCGTCAAGAATAACAAGACCTGTTGAATTGGCAACAATCTTCTTAGAAGGCTCGTCGTCTAAAACGATAGCATCGATTTTTCCCGTAAGAAGAGACTGTGCAGCGTCGGGACCGTTTGAAAATCTTTCAACGCTTGCAGCGCCTACACCGTTTTCTTCTGTGGAAACATATTCGTCACCTGTTGTTCCTCTCTGAACACCGATAATCTTGCCTTCCAAATCGGCAACTGAAGTAATGTCGGAGCCTTCGGGCACGATTATAGCCTGACCTGCCTCAACATAGGGTTCTGAGAAGTTTACGTTGTTAAGTCTTTCTTCGTTTACTGTCATACCTGCAAGACCGATGTCAACCTTGCCTGTTGTAACTGAAGGGATAATAGCATCAAAGTCCATATTTTCAACCTGAGCTGTAAGACCTAACTTTTCGGCAATAGCGTCTGCTATTTCAGCGTCGATACCTACAACAACATCGCCTTCCATATATTCGTAAGGTTCGAAAGCTGCGTTTGTTCCCCAGATAAGAAGACCCTCTGTTCCTGTAAGGGCAGCTGTTTCGTCTGACTCTTCAGCCTCAGCCTCAGTATCGGCATCTTCCTCAACTGCTGTTTCGTCTGTAGTTTCCTCAGCTGAAGATCCTCCGCAGCCTACAGCGGAAACCGCAAAAAAGCCTGCAAGAACAACAGCTGTTAATGATTTAAATCTTTTCATTTAATTTTCCTCCTAAATAATTTGCATAAAAGTTTAAAAAGCGTTTTGCCTTTCTATATATTCTATTACATAT
>JAJQBF010000293.1 GCA_021203425.1 Clostridiales bacterium
CAATAGTATATTATACTTTAAAGTTATCAAAACTGTATGAGACTTTATTGTTATTTCCATAAGAATATGTTTCAGGGAAATACGGATTTAAAGGAAAAACACCCGGTCTTATGGATTAGACCGAGTGTTTTCCTAAGAAGGTAAAATGAATGATGCAATATATACTGTTTAATCAACATAATAAATATTAACAGTTTTTGTTTCCGAATCCCATGATACAGTTGCTCCGAAAGCTTCTGCCATATCCCTGAGCGGTATATAGGTTGAGCTGTTTATTATCCTCGGGGGCATATCACATTCCAATATATCGGTATTATTGTTATCACTTATACTTTGTCTTGTTATTTTACTGTTTCCTATTTGCATTGCTATAATTATTTTATCACTGCTGATATTTATGGTTTGGGTTGATGCCTGCCAATAAACATTACAGCCCATAGCCTCGCTTATCGGTCTTACCGGTACAAAAGTCGTCCCGTCTATAATCACGGGTGTATTATCAGACTTAACCGTCTGTCCGTTCAGCAAAACCGTAATATTATTTGAACCGCCTGATGAGTGACTGTAAGAGTCGGAATAATCAACGGTGTCTGCATTCTCTTGATCTATTGAAGTGGAATTAAATTTCTGCTTATTACATTTAACCAAGGTGTTTTCACTATATGTTCCTTCTGAATTTCTCGCATTTACAGTATCTCCTTGGAGTGTAATTACAAAAGTCCGCTCGTCATCGGTTAATGATGAACTGTTGTCATCTGATAACGGAACAGTCCAAACATCTGTTACCTTCAGAGTGAAACTGTTATTATTTAACGGTGCATTAACAAATGTATGTTTACAGCCATGATCCCTGAAATGGGTTGAATTTCTGTAAAACACACCGGAAACTCTGTTATTTTCAACAGAATCAATCTGCAGCTTATATAACTTTTTTGAAACTGAACCGCTGAATTCCAAAGCTGTGAAAGTGCTTTCCGAAACCCAATATCCGGCAGCATCACTTGTATCTGCAATTGCCGATATATTGCCGCTCATTAAACATGTAATAATACTAAGCAGCATCGCACAAACCGATCTTTTAAAAATGTATTTACTTATATTCATATATTTTCACCCTCCCCTGTTTATCAGACACTGATTATTGTTTCAAAGTTTCAATTTCGCTGCTGTCCATACAGCCTTTCTATTACATAGTGAGGCGTAAATAACGGCAGGCTTTCATATGAGGTTCCCGACAATTCTTTGTAATCCGCCGAATCCATATATCTTAATGCCTCTGAACAAAACAGGCTCTCCGAAATAGCTTTATCACAGCCGTTTGTTGTAATATAATACTCTTCGCTGCCGGCTCCCGATGATTCACAATACAAATTTAAAAGCATATCAACAGAGCTGCCGTTTTTATAATATATGCTGTAGCTGAGAGCAAAGCCGCCTTCTATCCCCGTATAAGTGGTAATAAAATAGTTTGTTCCGTCTGCATAGGATATTCCGGGTGTGCTGCTGCCGTTTACCGAACTTAAAAATACCGAATCGCTTTCATAAAGCTTAACTGCCTTACCGTTCTCAATAGTGTAAATATAATATTTTCCTACCGGTGTAATATTATCCGAAATAACTGTGAGCATTCCCTGAGCATAGGCAAATATAAGTTCTTCCGTTCCGTCATTATCCATATCCGTAAGATTCAAATAATATATGCCGTCGTAGTTATCTACATAAACATCATCATATAAACTTCTGTAATAGCTGTATTCCGAGCTGCTGAGTGTTCTGTCCTGATAAACCTTAGGTGTTCCGCCGCATATATTTGCAAGAACATCATAATAAACACCTGTGTTAACTTCAGCTGCAACAGCATTATCGGAACCAAACGTTTCATATGTTTCGATACCTGATGTATCGGAATAATAATATATAGAGGCTGTTTTAGTATCATTATCCCAGTATATATCCATATCAAAAGAAAGAGACAATGCTCTAAGCGGTACATAAGTTGTTCCGTTAACAATTCTCGGCGGTAAGTCATTTGCAAATGTTTCTACTTCCCAATTATCAGACTCTTTTTGTCTTGTTATATAACAGTTTCCCACAAGCATATATACAACAACGGTATATTCTTTATCATAAATAGTTATACTTTGATCTTCTGCATACCATTCGACCTCCAAATCCAAGGTTTCGCAAATTGATCTCAAGGGTACATAGGTTCTTGAATCAAGAATAAGACCCGACTTAACCTCTTGACCGTTTACAATAACGGTAACATCAGCTAAGGCACTTGTACTTAATGTGTTTCCTAAAATACTGCATATTGATATAACTAAAATAAGCGACACAGAAAGTATTTTAGCAAACAAGCTTTTCTCAGAATTAAATATTTTTATGTGATTCATAATCTTCCCTCCGTTTTTATATTACCCTACACCAAACACCTAAAATATTTGCGGTATTTTAAGTTGAATTGCGGTTAAAACACTTCAATTGAACAATATAAACCGCAAATTTCACAGGTGTTTAGTGTAATGGCTCTCCCGAATATTTGACATAAGCTGATGAATATCCTATTGCCTGTGCTCTTGACAGCGCCTGCTCGGCTACTGCCTGTGTATTCCACGCACCTGCTGTTACAACATACCACCTTTCGGTATTAAGATTACTCCAGTCTGTTGTAACAAATATCTTCCCGTCTAACCCGTTTGCATTCAGATTACTTACAATACTGTTTAAATCATTTGCATTTTTTGATGCACCGCACCAAACACCGTAAAATGCACCGTAGGTTACCTGAGTATCATCTGCGGCTGTGCTGTAATCATCATATTCGGTGTTTGAATAGACATATTCGTTTTGTGATATTTCCGGCGGATTCGCTGTTGTATAATCATACTCATAATTCAGCTCTCCCTCCGAATCACTGCTTTCTCCGTCTTCACCGGAACCGCCGCCCTGTATTGTTATGGAATAATTGTTTTCCGTTATAACTTGCTGCGGAACTTCTTTGTTTGAATTCGGTATGGTTCTTATATAACATACTGCTACAGCAAAAACCATCAAAGCAAATATGCCGAATTTTAAAACATTGCTGCTGCCCATAATTTTCCCTCCTTTGTTTCTCTGTAAAATGACTTGATATAACGTTTTCCTCATTATTTTATTATAAATAATTTTTGTAAATTTTTCAAGATATTGTCACCATAGGTGTAATAGTGACAGTGACTTTTTATTTTATAAATTTTTACCGCAATAAAAAATAACCATATATCAAATACAGGAAATGATAATGGTTATTTTTATATAACAAGTTCAGCTGCATAGCGAGCTGAACCACAGCATTTTTACAGTTGATTATCAGTTGAATAATAACCCCCATGCCTCGTAAGTATTTTTGCCGCCTATATTCAGCACAGTAATACTGTAAGAACTTACAGGGTAGAAACTTCCGTCATATTTGTCTGCTAACAAACCCTGATTTGAAAGATCAAAATATTTAATATAATAATATTGTCCTAAATCAGCCGTATATTCACCTAAAAAATCTGAAGTCCACCATGGAAATTTACTGTGCATAACAGAATAAAAGTTATCCGGTGTGAGATTATTTGTGTCCAAACCGTAATTGTTTAAGAAGTAACTTCTCATTGTCGGCAGAAATTTATCGAAGAATACATCTTCTGCAATATCAACAGCTCCTGACGCTGTCACTGACGGACTTTGGCTTGTGTTTTGTACCCACACAACTTTTACCCCTTCAAAACAGCCGCCGTCAAATCCCACTTCTGCTCCGAATGCCGAGGCAATAGCTCTTAACGGTACATAAGCTGTGAAATTTATAATCTGTGTCGGCGCCGATATAGATATATTACTTCCGTTTACGGTAATGTAAGAGTTTCCCACTGTTGCCTGTATAAATGTACTTCCATAGGTAATCTCAGCCGTTTTTGTTGAAGTATTCCATGTAACATCTGCATTTAATTTAGTGCTTATAACTCTTAAAGGCACTAAGGTTGTACCGTTTTGAATCACAGCCTTGGCATCTGATATGGCATCTCCGTTTACAAACAATATAACCGGAGAACTTCCGGCACGCTGATTCTCAGTGGTATTGACACCATATGATATAGCGTAGTCGTCCATATAAACAGTACCTATATATCAAGCAAACACAGCGACGGACTTGCTGCATAGACTGACGACGTCATAATAAACACCGCCAGCAAAGTCAAAAATATTTTTTTCATTTTCATTATTTTTTCTCTCCTTGTATAAATGCTTATTTCTTCATATCTCGGTTAATATCGAAAATATCCAATTTATCCCTGTCAATCTGCTTTTCCATAACATCACACATAGCCGCAACCGTATCCATAGCGGTTATAATTGTTATAGAACTTTCAACGGCAGTTCTTCTGATTTTAAAGCCGTCTGAATTTGCATTATTGGCCTTTCTGGGTATATCGATAATAAGGTCGATAACTCCGCTCCTTATTACATCAAGAACATTGGGCACCCCTTGGCTTATTTTCTTTACGTTCTGAACCCTTATACCGTTTTCCTGAAGACATCTTGCCGTTCCCTTAGTGGCTATAAAGCGGCAGCCCATATCGGCAAATCTCTTTGCAATTGGAGCAAAGCTTTTGTGTTCCTTGCTTGTAACAGTGGCAAGAATTGTGCTTCCCGGCTGGGGAATAGTCATTCCTGCGGCAATAAAGCCCTTGTAAAGTGCATTGTAAAGGTTATAGCCTACGCCTAATACCTCCCCTGTAGACCTCATTTCCGGTCCTAATGAAACTTCAACCTTAGGCAGCTTTTCCGTTGAGAAAACGGGAACCTTAACGGCAACTACCTTAGATTCGGGAGCGATGGCTGTTCCATAGCCCATATCCTTAAGCTTTTCACCCAACATAACTCTCGTAGCTATATCGATAACAGGCACACCCGTTACCTTTGTGATATAAGGCACTGTTCTTGAAGATCTGGGGTTTACTTCGATTATGTTAAGCTCGCCCTTATATTCTATAAACTGAATGTTTATCATTCCTATAACGTCAAGAGCTACGGAAATTCTCTGAGTTTCGTCCATAATAGCCTGTTTGATATTCTCGGGAATATGCTGAGGAGGATATATCGAAATACTGTCGCCCGAGTGAACACCGGCTCTCTCCAAATGCTCCATTATACCGGGGATATAAACATCTTCGCCGTCACAGATTGCGTCAACCTCGATTTCACGTCCTCCTAAATAGCGGTCGATAAGAATGGGATTTTTGCTGTCTTTTATGAACGCCTCTTCAAGATACTGAACAAGCTCTGTTTTGTTATGGGTAATTTCCATACCCTGACCGCCTAAAACGTAGGATGGTCTTACAAGAACGGGATAACCCAAATCAGCGGCAACCTGAATACCTTCGTCAACAGACCAGACACCCTTTCCCTTGGGTCTTCTTATATTAAGACTTTCAAGAACTGCGTCAAATTTTTCTCTGTCCTCTGCGGCGTCAATATCCTTTGCCTTTGTTCCGAAAATGGGAATATTCATTTCATCAAAGAATTTTGCAAGCTTAATAGCCGTCTGACCGCCAAACTGAAGTATAACTCCGTCAGGGTGCTCTCTTTCAACTATATTTAAAACGTCTTCTTCTGTTAAAGGCTCAAAATAAAGCTTGCCTGAGGTGTCAAAGTCAGTTGATACGGTTTCGGGGTTGTTGTTTACGATAATTGTCTCGATTCCGGCTTTTTTAAGGGCCTTTACGCAGTGAACGGAACAGTAGTCAAACTCTATGCCCTGACCTATTCTTATGGGACCTGAGCCTATAACCATAACCTTTCTTCTGTCTGAAACCACAACCTCGTCTTCTTCTTCATAAGCCGAATAGTAGTAGGGTGTTACAGCTTCAAACTCACCGGCACAGGTATCAACCATCTTAAACACAGGCATAATATTCCACTTCTTGCGAAGGGCATATATAGCCGGAGGCTGACAATTCAATATTTTAGCCAGTGCCTTGTCGGAAAAGCCTGTTTTCTTATAATGGGCAAGGGTTCTTTCGTCAAGTTCTTCAAGAGTCATCGTCTTGAGATCCTCTTCCATTTCGACAAGTTTCTTTATCTTTTCAACAAAGAATAAGTCCATTCCCGTAATTTGACAAACCTTTTCAACCTTATAGTCACGTCTCAGCATTTCCGCAAGGTCGAAAATTCTTTCATCGTCGGGAGAAACAACGCTCTTTTTAAGCTCTTCAAGTGTTTTCTTCTTGGAGCTTGCTCTTTCAAGACCGTACTGACCTATTTCAAGAGAACGAATACCCTTTAAAAGCGCCACCTCAAAGGAAGAACCTATTGACATAATTTCCCCTGTAGCCATCATCTTTGTTCCAAGTGTTCTCTTAGCCCCGAAGAACTTGTCGAAAGGCCAGCGTGGGAACTTAAGAACGCAGTAGTCTATTGTAGGCTCGAAACAAGCCGTTGTCTTTCCTGTTACTGCATTGGGTATTTCGTCAAGGTTATAGCCTAAAGCTATTTTTGCCGCAACCTTGGCTATGGGGTAGCCTGTAGCCTTCGATGCCAATGCTGAAGAACGGCTTACTCTCGGGTTGATTTCTATAACTGCATAGTTATAGCTGTTGGGGTCAAGTGCAAACTGTACATTGCAGCCGCCTTTAATTTCAATAGAATTAATAATGTTTATAGCCGCACTTCTGAGCATCTGATATTCTCTGTCTGAAAGTGTCAGCGCCGGAGCAACAACTATGGAGTCGCCTGTATGTACCCCTACAGGGTCGACATTTTCCATAGAACAAACGGTTATACAGTTTCCTGCGCCGTCTCTCATAACCTCAAACTCTATTTCCTTCCAGCCGGCTATACTCTTTTCAATAAGACACTGACCGACACGGCTTAAATGTAAGCCCTGAGTTAAGATTTCCCTAAGCTCTCCCTCGTCCTTACAGATACCTCCGCCGGTTCCGCCTAAGGTATAGGCAGGTCTTACAATAACGGGAAAACCTATTGAGTAAGCATAGTTTATACCTTCGTCAACACTTGTTACTATATCAGATTCAACTATAGGCTGATTTGTTCTCTCCATAAGGTTTTTGAACCTGTCTCTGTCTTCGCCCTCTTTTATGGATTCTATAGAGGTTCCTATAACATTAACATGATATTTATCCAAAATACCGCTGTCATAAAGTTCAACAGCCAGGTTTAAACCTGTCTGACCGCCCATTCCGGCAATTATAGAGTCGGGGCGCTCTTTTGCAATAACCTTTTCTACAAAATCTATTGTCAACGGCTCAATATATGTGTAATGAGCCATTCCTATATCCGTCATAATAGTAGCCGGGTTTGAGTTTACCAAAACAACCTCAATTCCCTCTTCTTTTATGGATTCACAGGCCTGGGTTCCGGAGTAGTCAAACTCCGCCGCCTGACCTATAACTATAGGACCTGAGCCTATAACAAGAACCTTTTTAATTGAATTATCCTTTGACATTGTTTCTCACTCCCTCTGTAATTTTTATAAATCTGTCAAACAAAAACTGTACGTCAAGAGGTCCGGGAGATGCCTCCGGATGGAACTGAACCGTATAAATAGGCTTTGTTTTATGACGAATGCCCTCTATTGAATTGTCATTTATATTTATAAAGGAAGCCTCTACGTCCTCGGGAAGGTCGCAGACAACGAACTCGTGGTTTTGGCTTGTTATATAAACTCTGCCTGTCTGGGTGTCCTTTACGGGGTGGTTTCCGCCGTGGTGACCGAATTTAAGCCTCTTTGTCTTACAGCCCAGAGCAAGGGAAACAATCTGGTTTCCGAGGCATATTCCCAAAATAGGCAGACCTGTTTCTATGATTTTCTTTACGTTTTCAACAACCGTCGGAATATCCTCCGGGTTTCCGGGACCGTTTGCCAAAAAGAGCGCATCGGGCTTAACAGCTAAAATTTCTTCTGCTGTGGCGAAAGCCGGAAAGACAGTAAGCTTACAGCCTTTTTTGCTGAGTTCTCTTAAAATACCCTGTTTAATTCCGCAGTCTAAAACAGCGAAGTGAGTGCCTATGCCGTTTATGACATATTTTTCTTTTATTGTTACCTCTTCAACAGCGTGTTTGTTTGTATATGTGTTAAACTTCTGTTTAATCTGGCTTTCCGTTAAGTCATTGGCACGGGTTGTTATAATTCCCCTCATTGTACCGTTGTCTCTTAAAACTCTTGTTAAGGCTCTTGTGTCGATTCCTTCAAGACCCATAACCTTGTTTTGTTTTAAAAAGCCGTCAATATCCATTTCACAGCGCCAGTTGTTGGGCATATCGCATTTTTCTCTGACAACAAAGCCCCTGAGAAAAGGCTTTCTGCTTTCCATATCTTCAAGATTTATGCCGTAGTTTCCTATAAGGGGGAAGGTCATAACAACAATCTGCCCAGCGTATGAGGGGTCAGTCAGTGTTTCCTGATAGCCTGTCATATTTGTGGCAAAGACTACCTCCCCTACTGTTTCTTTAATATATCCAAAGGCTTTTCCTGTAAAGACCTTTCCGTTTTCAAGTATGAGAGAGGCTTTAACATTCTTTTTCAACATCAGATACATCTCCTTAAGTCATTTTTCATATCTATACAAGCCTGTCTTGCCGCTTTTGCGAAATCTCTTTCGTCGGTGTAACAGGTCTTATAGTCGTCCTTCATATGTGCGGCAATTATTCCTCTTGAGGAGTTTACAATTGCCCCTATACCGTCTTTAAAGCATACAGTCAAGTCTTCGGCTTTTCCGCCCTGTGCGCCGTAACCGGGAATAAGGAAGAATGTGTGGGGCATAACTTCACGAAGTCTTGCCGCCTGTTCCTTATGGGTTGCCCCTACTACAGCCCCTACAGATGAATAGCCGTATTTTCCCATAAGATTTTCACCCCATTTTTCAATAAGACCGCCTACGTGTTCATAAATGGGCTTTCCGTCACATAAAAGATCCTGAAGTTCTCCGCTGTGGGGGTTTGATGTTTTGGCAAGAACAAACAGACCTTTTTCATAATTTTCACAGTCTGTCAAAAAGGGAGTTATGCTGTCGGAACCCAAATAGGGGTTAAGGGTTATAAAATCGTGACCGAAACCCTCGAAATCTTCACCGTTTATATTAACCTTTCCGATGTGTCCGTCTGAGTAAGCCTCAGCTGTAGAGGCAATATCACTTCTCTTAATATCGCCTATAACAATAAGCCCTTTAAGCTTAGCATATTCAACTGTCTTTTTATATGCCTTAAGACCTTCAATGCCGTATCTTTCATACATAGCAATCTGGGGCTTTACAGCCGGAACGATATCACATACATTATCGATTATTTTCTTGTTAAATTTGAGCATAGATTTGGCCGCCGCCTTGGGGCCGTTTCCGTACTTTGCAAAATATTTTTCCGTTATATATGACGGAATGTAGGAAAGTCTGGGGTCAAGACCTACAACAGTAGGGTTTCCCGTTTCATTAATTTTCTCAATCAGCCTGTCAATTATCATAATAAATTCCCTCCTATAGGCTCCCCTTTTAAGGGGAGCCGGCACCGTTTACGGTGACTGAGAGGTTCTGAGGCTTGGCACCCCGTCGCTCCGCAGTCACAATTTCTTTATTTTTTAATTAAAACTCCGTTGTCAACTACAATCTCTCCGCCGACTATTGTGTAAAGAATTTTTCCATTAACGGTTCTTCCGCCGAAGGGTGTGTTCTTTGCTTTTGAAACCATATCTTCAGGGTCAATTATATATTCTTCATTGGGGTCTGCAATTGTTATGTCAGCGTCAGCCCCATCACTTAATGTTCCCTTTCCGTTATGGAGAATTTTTCCGGGGTTAAAGCTCATTTTTTCAACAAGCCCGTAAGGTGTTAAATAGTCCCCCTCTACAAGCTCGGTATTCGCTAATGGGAAAGATGTTTCAAGACCTATAATTCCGTTTAATGCATTCTGGAACTCACAGTTTTTCTCGTCAATATGGTGAGGAGCGTGGTCGGTTGAAATAACCTCAATTGTTCCGTCGGAAAGCGCCTGTCTTATAACCTCTCTGTCTTCTTTGGAACGTAAGGGCGGCGCCATTTTGAAGTTTGCGTCATACTCCGTTATATCTTCATCGCAAAGTGTAAAATGGTGAGGTGTTGCCTCTGCAGTCACCTTAACTCCCCTTTCCTTTGCCTGTCTTATAAGTGTAACAGAGCCTTTCGTACTTATATGGCATAAATGAATTGCCGTTTTGGCGCTGTCGGCAAGTATCATATCCCTTGCCACAATAACCTCTTCGCTGTCGTTTGAAATTCCCGCTAAGCCCATATAAGCAGCCTGTGCTCCGGCGTTCATCTGTCCATTTCCTGTCAGTGAAGGGTCTTCACAATGGTCGAAAATAGGCAGATTAAACATTTTAGCATATCTCATAGCATTTTTCATAAGGGCGGCATTTAAAACGCTTTTTCCGTCTTCAGAAAGGGCGCAGATTCCTGCGGAGGCCATTCTTCCTATATCGGAAAGCTCCTCCCCTTTCATACCCTTTGAAATTGCCCCTATGGGCAGAACATTTACTATTCCGGCTCTTTCGGCTTTAAGCTTTACAAATTCAACAACTATGTCGTTGTCAACAACCGGCTCTGTGTTGGGCATACAGCAGACTGTTGTAAAGCCGCCCATAGCCGCCGCTCTTGAGCCTGTTCTTATTGTTTCCTTTCTTTCAAAGCCCGGCTCTCTGAAGTGAACGTGAAGGTCAATAAGCCCGGGCATAACCCACTTGCCCTCTGCATCAATCACTCTGTCGGCGCTTTCCTCTATATTTTCGGCAGCCCTTTCGATTTTTCCGTCTTTGACAAATACGTCCATAATACCGTCTCTGCCATTTGCCGGGTCTATAACTCTGCCGCCTTTAATAAGTAAAGTCATATTCTCTTCCCCTTCCTTAAATCAAATTGGGATTTGCTTCGTATAACAGCTTTAGTATTGCCATTCTTACGGCAACTCCATTCTTAACCTGTATATTTATTACGGAATTTTTTCCGTCTATAACATCGGTTGAAAACTCAACTCCCCTGTTTACGGGACCGGGGTGCATAACAAGAGCGTCTTTCTTTGCATACTGCAAAAGACTGCTGTTTATACCGTAAAGGGTTGAATATTCTCTCGTGTTGGGGAAAGGCATATTTTTCTGTCTTTCAAACTGAACCCTTAAGCCCATAACAACATCTGCATCGGCAATTGCTCCCTTTATGTCACTTGTCACCTTAACCCCAAGGGCTTTCATACTGCCCGAAATAAGGGTTGAAGGTCCTGCAAGGGTAACGTCTGCCCCGAGCCTTACAAGCCCGAAAGCATTACTCCTTGCTACTCTTGAATGGCTTATATCGCCTAAAATAACAACCTTTAAGCCTTTAAAGCCGCCCAGATAGTCATATATTGTGTACATATCCAAAAGAGCCTGTGTGGGGTGTTCGTTTGTTCCGTCTCCTGCGTTTATAACACAGGCCTTTACGTTTCTTGCCAAAACAGCCGCCGCCCCTGTCATTTGGTGGCGCATAATCATAAACTTAACACCCATTTTGTCAAGGTTAAGCCCTGTGTCGATAAGGCTTTCTCCCTTGTTGACACTGCTGGTTGTTACGCCCAAATCCTGAACTATTCCCCCCAAATATGCTCCGGCAAGCATAAAAGAGGTTTTTGTTCTTGTGGAATTTTCATAAAATAAGGTTATAATACTCGATTTGTTAAGAGTGTTGTCCCGAAGGTTCGGGTCGTCAATCTTCTTTTTCATCTCTCTGGCAACGGTTAAAATTTCCATAATTGTTTCGCCGCTTAAATCCCTCAGGCCAAGTAAATCCTTGCCTAACATATTGCTTTACCCCCTAATCTGCATAAAAAAAGACAATAACACGAACAATGCACCCGTCTGATTGTCTGAATTATTAAAAGAATCTTTGAATTAAAAGAAGAAACCAAATGAAATGATTGTATAAGAAAAATTCCGCTCCAATAACTGTTTTTTTCATATAAGCTCCTCCTTTGAAATATTTATCAGTACAATAATATCAAATACAACATATTTTGTCAAGCAGTAGGATAAATATCTTTTTAAAAAATTGTTACAGTCAGCCAAAACAACTCGCAAAGCGCCTGCTTTAGCAGTCGTTGCCGTTTCACGGCTGAACTGTTACAAAAAATTTACAAAGCATCTGTCGGAACCTGAAAACCGAAGACTGCCTATGAATCGAACATTCCTTAAGAAAAAAATGCTATAAAATAAAAAAAAGTAATTTAATTTTTTTGTAAAAAAACCACTTGTAATTACGTCTGTACAAGTATATAATGTATTATATGAGGTGATAACTATGAACAGCAACAAATACGATACTATTGCCGCTGAAATTAAAAATAAAATTTATTCGGGAGAAATAAAACCGGGAGCCAAAATAGAATCGGAAAATGTCCTTTCCGAAACATATAAGGTAAGCCGCCAGACTATAAGAAAGGCTTTGGCTATACTCATAAACGAAGGGCTTATCGAGTCAAAACACGGTAAGGGAACTTTCTGCCGAATACAAAGTTCAAAAAGTATGAAAACAAAAAATATTGCCGTTGTTATTACATATATAAACGACTATATCTTCCCTCTTATATTAAAGGGAATTTATGATGTTTTAGACGAACAAAAATACAGCATAATTTTAAAAAGTACAAGCAACGGACGTGACAAAGAAAGAGCCTGCCTTGAGGATATATTGCTTAAAGACATTGATGGTCTTATTATCGAACCCAGTAAAAGTGAAATTGCCTGTAAAAGCAGAGAGCTTTTGAAAAGGTTCAACAGTATGGGCATACCATATGTATTTATACAGAGCCGCTATAACAATATGGAAGACAAGCCCGTTATAAAAATAAACGATGAAAAAGGAGCAAGAATTTTAACACGGCATCTTATTGATTTAGGTCACAAAAATATTGCCGGTATTTTTCAGGCGGATATTACCCAAGGGGTCGACAGGCACGGGGGTTACGCCAAAACACTTCAGGAAAACGGTCTTATATATGACCCTGACAAGGTTATTTGGTTTCATGTTGAAGACAAATTCGGAAAGCTTGAATGGGCTGTTGAGGCGCTTTTGAAAAGCGACAGAAAGATAGATGCCATTGTTTGTTACAATGATATGATTGCCTATAAGGTTATAGAGGTTTTAAACGGTTTGGGGATAAGAGTTCCCGAGGATATTTCAATTACCGGTTATGACGCTCAAGCGGAAGAGGAAATAGGTGCATACAAGCTGACAAGCGTAACCCACCCAAAAGAAAAACTGGGGAAAAAGCCGCCGAAATTCTTATGGATATAATTGACGGAAATTTTCCCGAATCAAACGAATTTATTTTTGAGCCGAATTTTGTTGACGGCTTAAGCTGTAAAAAGAGAAATTAAAAACTTCAAGGGAGAAGGAGCGATGGATTATGGAAAGAAAGGAAGGTTCCGCACAATTTGAAAGAATGACAAAAGAGCCTGTGGGAAGGCTTGTTTTCACACTGGGGATACCGACCACAATAAGTATGCTTGTTACAAACATATATAATATTGCCGATACATATTTTGTAAGCCGCATAGGAATAAGCGCAAGCGGCGCCGTAGGGATTGTTTTCAGTTTTATGTCGGTTTTACAGGCTATAGGCTTTATGTTCGGTCAGGGAGCAGGAAGCAATATTTCAAGACATTTAGGGGCAAAGGACGAAAAAAGCGCCGGTGAATATTCAACAATCGCTTTCGTTTCCGCCTTTGTTGTCAGTGTTGTTATAGGCATATTATGCCTTATTTTTTTAAAACCGTTTCTGAGACTTCTGGGAAGTACGGAAACAATTTTGCCCTATGCCGCAACATATGTTTCATATATAATTATTGCCTCACCTTTTACGGTCTGCGGCTTTGTTATGAACAATATTCTCAGATTTGAGGGAAAAGCAAACCTGGCTATGATAGGTCTTGTTTCGGGCGCCATTCTTAATATAATAGGCGACCCCATACTTATATTCTATTTTGACTTGGGAATCGCCGGAGCGGGAATTTCAACGGCAGTTTCGCAGATAATCAGCTTTTTAATTCTCATTTCGTTTTTCCTGAGAGGAAAAACATCAAGTAAACTGAAAATTGCAAATTTTAGGCTTGACTTCTCCAAACTTAAGGATATAATTACAATAGGTTTTCCCTCTATGGCAAGACAGGGCTTACAAAGTATTTCGACAATGCTTTTAAACAATTATGCCGCTTTTTACGGAGACTCGGCAGTGGCTGCAATGAGCATTGTTTCACGAATAACCTTCCTTATTTTTGCCGTAGGTTTGGGTATAGGTCAGGGCTATCAGCCTGTCTGCGGCTTTAACTACGGTGCCGGAAAATATTCAAGGGTGAAAAAGGCTTTTAAATTTACCCTTTGTTTAGGCGAAACTCTTCTGGGAGCCTTTGCCCTTATCTGCCTTGTTATTGCCCCATATGCCGTCGGATTATTCCGAAAAGACCCCGAGGTTTTGGAAATAGGTATTTTAGCTTTAAGATTACAGTGTATAGGGCTTTTCTTCCAGCCTTTGGGCGTTATGGCAAATATGACGTTTCAAAGCTGCGGAAAAGCAACCCTTGCCGTTATATCTTCAATGCTCAGGAGCGGACTTTTCTTTATACCCGTTATTGTTATAGGCGCCGGTTTTTTCGGCATAACAGGTGTACAGTGTGCCCAGCCGGTAAGCGACATACTGACTTTTATTGTTGTTCTGCCTATGACAATTCATTTTATGAATAATCTGCCGAAAGACACTGATTCTTAACACTTAACAATAAAAACAATGAAAAAATACAACGGAGGAAACAAGTGAAAACAACAGACATTAAACCCGACACAAAAAATATTAAAGAAATTATCGAGCTTTATGAAACTGCTTTTCCGCCGAATGAACGCTACTCGCCGGAGGAAATCTTTTCACTTTTGGAACAGGACGAAAACGTAAAATATAAAGCCTTTTATGACAAAGATGAACTGATAGGTTCTATGCTGTTTGCTGTCAGTGATTCTGTTTTATATTTACTTTATATGGTTGTTTCGGAAAAAAACGTTCCCATGGAATAGGAGCAAAATTTATTTTGTGGCTTAGGGAAAATTACCCCGGGAAGGTTATATCTGTGGATATTGAGCCGAGAAACCATACATCAGACAACACCTATCAAAGAGAGCGCCGCTTTAAATTTTATGCGAAAAACGGTTTTTCAGACACAGGCTGGCGTGTAACGGTTGACGGAGGAGTATATGTAATTATGTGTTCGCAGCCGGAACCGCCGTCAAATGAAGTAATAAGTGAACTTAAAGAACTTATTTTGAAACTTGACACGGCAATGTGCCCCGAGGCGGAAATACCTGTTTTATTCATAAACACAAATATTCGTCTGTCAATTCATAATCTGCACAGCCACATATATTGGGAAGATTGATATAGTAAACTCACATATGTACTGCATACCGCCATACTGTAAGAGCCGTCTGTTTTCAGGTGGTTTTTTGTTTTGGAAAAAATGTAAAAAAGGAGCGGGCCAAATTAATGGCCCGCCGAATATAGAATTTATTTAATTGTTTTATTAAACTTCAGCTGTTCCTTCAGTTGATTCCTCAACTACCGCTGTTTCGTCAGTCACGTCTTCGGTTTCTTCTTCGGATTCGCCTTCTGTTTCATCAGAGTTTTCTTCTGACTCTTCTGCAGTTTCTTCTTCCTCGGTTTCCTCTGCTATTGCTTCGGTTTCCTCGGCTGCAAGGACTTCTTCTTCAGGCTCTGTCTCTTCGCCAACACCTAAAGCATTGTATACGAGAACTGCTGCCTGTGCTCTTGTAATATATTCAAGAGGCTGAAGACCTGTGCCTGTTCCGCTGATAATCAGGACAAACGCATGAAATTTTTTCAAAAATGTAATATAACTGAAACACAACACC
>JAJQBF010000065.1 GCA_021203425.1 Clostridiales bacterium
ACATATTAATTAATCTTTAATTTTAAAGACGATATCTATTATAACTATATTTTGCCTGCTTGTCAAGAGTTTTTTTAATTTTTTTTAAAAATTCTGTTTTACATTTTTACATTCATTTTATTGTTAATTCAAATAAACAAGCAGCATATTTATATCAGCCGGAGAAACACCGGAAATTCGGCTTGCATGACCTATATTTACCGGACGGATAAGCTCCAGCTTTTGTCTTGCCTCTATTTTTAAAGAAGGAACTTTGGAATAATCTATATCTTCGGGAATCCTTCTTCCTTCTAATTTTTTAAATCTTTCTACCTGTTCAATCTGACGTTTTATATAATCTTCATATTTTATTTGTATGTTTACCTGCTCCCTTACGTCTTCCGGAAGTTCCGGTCTTTCAGTGTCTATATCTTTAAGCTTTTCGTAGCTTGCCTCCGGGCGCTTTATAAGTTCTGTCAGCTTAACACCTGTTTTGAGAGTTCTTGTTCCTAAGCTTTCAAGAAGGCTGTTTACCTCGGGCTTAGGACCTATATTTATTTTTCTTACTCTTTCAATTTCTTTTTCAATAAGATTTCTCTTTTCTTTAAATTTGTTATATCTTTCCTCGCTTATAAGCCCTAAATCATAGCCGTAATCGGTTAAACGAATGTCGGCGTTATCCTGCCTTAAAAGAAGGCGATATTCCGCCCTGCTTGTCATCATTCTGTAAGGCTCTTTGCTTGTTTTTGTAACAACATCATCAATCAAAACCCCTATATATCCTTCCGAACGGTCTAAAATAAAAGGCTTTTCGCTCCTTATATATTTTACGGCATTTATTCCTGCGGCAATACCCTGAGCCGCCGCCTCTTCATAGCCTGAAGTTCCGTTAAACTGACCGGCTGAAAAAAGACCTTTTACTGCTTTAAGTTCTAAGCTCAGCTTTAACTGGTTTGCCTCAAGGCAGTCATATTCTATAGCATAGGCATTTATCATTATATTTACATTTTCCATTCCGGCTACGGTTCTGTACATTCTCAGCTGAACGTCAGCCGGCAAAGACGAAGACATCCCCTGAACATACATTTCGTTTGTGTCCTCTCCCTCGGGTTCAATGAAAAGCTGATGCCTGTCTTTATCCGAAAAACGAACGACCTTATCCTCTATTGAAGGGCAGTATCTGGGACCTGTTCCCTTTATAACTCCGCCGTAAAGAGGAGAACGGTCTAAATTTTCTTTAATTATTTTATGTGTTTCGGAATTTGTGTATGTAAGATAACAGGGTATCTGTTCTCTGTAAATATCCTCTGCACTGTTTTCAAATGAAAATGGTGTAATTTTTTCGTCGCCTAGCTGAATTTTCATTTTTGAAAAATCAATTGTTCTTTTATCTACTCTTGCCGGTGTACCTGTTTTAAATCTTTGGAGCTTTATTCCCAAGGTTTCAAGAGATTTGCTTAAATTTTGAGAGTTTCTCATACCGTTGGGACCGCTTTCTATTATTGTATCGCCGTAAAGACAGCGTGCCTTAAGATAGGTGCCGGTGCATAAAACAGCCGCCTTACACTTATAAACATTTCCGCTTTCTATTTTTACACCGATAACTCTTTTTTCGTTGTCGGTAAGTATATCTACAACCTCTCCCTGCTTAATCTGCAGATTTTCGGTATTTTCCATAGTTCTTTTCATTTCGGTATGATATTTGTTTTTGTCGGCCTGTGTCCTTAATGAATAAACAGCCGGACCTTTTCCGGTGTTTAACATTCTGTTCTGCAAATATGTTTTATCTATATTTTTAGCCATTTCACCGCCCAGAGCATCTATTTCCCTTACAAGATGTCCTTTTGAGGTTCCCCCTATAGAAGGATTACAGGGCATCATAGCTATACTATCAAGGTTAAGAGCAAAAATTATTGTTTTAAGCCCCATTCTGGCAGATGCCAAAGCTGCTTCACAGCCGGCATGACCTGCCCCTATAATACATACATCAACCTCATCGGCCACAAAATAATTTTCCATTATATTCCACCTCTTATAAATTACTTGCCTAAACAAAACTGTGAAAATATCTTATCTATAACGTCTTCTTCAAGACTTTCTCCTGTAATTTCTCCCAAAGCCGAATATGCTTCGGTTAAATCCATAGAAAGAAAATCCTCGGGAAAGCCTCCCTCTGCCGTTGCTATTACATTTTGAAGAGCCTTTTCCGCCTTTCTTAAGGATTCCAAATTTCTTTCGCTTGTTATACAGCCGCTGTCGTTTATGTCAACCTCTCCATTTAAAAACATATCCTTAAGTCTTTCAAAAATAAGTTCAACACCGCTGTCTTCCTTCACGGAAACGGTTATTATATTTTTTCTTTCGGCATAGGGCAAAAGGTCTTTTTCCGCCGTAAGCTGTTTTAAGTCACTTTTGTTTATTATAATAATTGCCTTTTTATCTTTTATAAATTCTAAAAGCCTAATATCTTCTTCCGAAAGTTTTCGGCTGCCGTCTGTCATCATAAAAATAACATCTGCGGATTCTGCATATTCAAAGGACTTGTCAACACCTATTTTTTCTATTTTATCTCCCGTTTGTCTTATGCCTGCCGTATCGGTTATATTTACGGGAATTCCATTTATATTAACCGTTTCCGAAAGGGCATCTCTTGTTGTTCCGGGAATATCGGTAACAATAGCCCTTTCTTCATCTAATATATAGTTTAAAAATGAGCTTTTTCCCACGTTGGGCTTTCCCAAAATTACCGCATTTAAGCCGGCTGTATAAATTCTTCCATAGGCGGCGCTGTCAATAAGCTTTCTTACCTCTTTAAGTGCTTTTTCGGCAGTCTCCTTTGCGGAATTTACGGTTACTATTTCTTCATCGTGTTCGGGATATTCAATAGCCGCTTCAACGGCTGCCTCGGCTAAAATAATTTCTTCTCTTATATCGCCTATTTTCTTTGAAAGCATACCACCAAGCTTATTTACCGCCGATTGATTTGCTTTTTCGGTTTTTGAAGATATTATTTCGGAAACCGCCTCAGCCTGTAAAAGGTCGATTCTGCCGTTTAAAAAGGCTCTTTTTGTAAATTCTCCCGGTTCGGCAAGTCTTGCTCCGTTATTAAGACAAGCTCTCAAAACGGCATTAACTGCCATTATACCTCCGTGACAGTTTATTTCGGCTATATTCTCTCTTGTATAAGTTTTAGGCGCCTTCATAAACCCTACAAGAACCTCGTCTATAATTTTCCCTTCATTTACAATATTTCCGTAGGTTATTGTGTGGCTTTTTATTTCACTTACTTTTTTGCCGCTTTTGGAAACAAATATTTTTTCAAGAACATTTAAGGCGCCGCCTCCGCTTATTCTTACAATGCCTATACCTCCGCTGCCTACAGGGGTTGAAATCGCCGCAATT
>JAJQBF010000139.1 GCA_021203425.1 Clostridiales bacterium
CGATTATTTTGTTTTTTCAATTTCACGACTTTTTCTGTTAAAACAGTTATACGACGATCAAAAAAAAGCCCGATTAACTCGGACTTTTTTTATTATGGATTAAATTATGCAGTTTGATTATACAAGTTCAAGAATAACTTCTTCTGCGCCGTCGCCTTTTCTTGCGCCGAGCTTGATTATTCTTGTATAGCCGCCGTTTCTGTCAGCATATTTGGGAGCTATTGTGTTAAACATAAGGGCTGCCATATCAACCTTCTTTGTGTTAGCTCTTACTTTTCTGCCGTCAGCGGGCTTTTCTGTTACGGGGTAGAGATAAGCCAAAATTTTTCTTCTTGCGTTAAGTCTTGAAGGAAGATCCTTCTCGATTTCCTTCTGAACCTCATCATAAACAATAACCTTCTTACCGTTTACAACCTCTTTAATTCTCTTGCCCTGTGCATCTTTCTTAGGAACCTTTGCGGTAACCTCTACCTTTTCAAAGTTCTTATATTCCTTTTTAGCAACCGTAATAAGCTTTTCGGCAATTTTTTGAACTTCCTTAGCCTTACATTCGGTTGTTCTTATTTTTCCGTGATATAATAAGTTTGTAACCTGGTTGCGCAAAAGGGCTTTACGCTGACTTGATGTACGTCCAAGTTTTCTATAACCGGCCATTAACTAAACCTCCTTAAAATCTGATTAATCCTCACTGGGGCTTAATGAAAGACCCAATTTGGCAAGTTTATTCAGCACTTCCTCAAGGGACTTACGTCCTAAGTTTCGTACCTTCATCATATCTTCCTCTGTCTTCTTAGCAAGATCCTCAACAGTGTTAATTCCGGCTCTCTTCAAGCAGTTATAGGAACGAACCGTAAGGTCAAGCTCTTCAATAGTAAGCTCAAGAACCTTTTCCTTCTTGCCTTCTTCCTTTTCAACGAGAATTTCAGCATTCTTAGCATTGTCGGAAAGATCTATAAACAGATTAAGATGTTCGCTTAATATTTTTGCTCCGAGACTGACTGCATCATCGGGAGTAATTGTTCCGTTTGTCCAAACCTCGAAAGTCAGCTTATCATAATCGGTAATCTGCCCTACACGGGTATCATCAACGGCAAAATTAACTCTCGTAACCGGAGTATAAAGAGAATCCACGGGGATTATCCTTATAGACTGGTCAGATCTCTTATTTTTTGTTGCTTCAACATAACCATGGCCCTTTGTAATTGTAATCTCAATAAAGAGCTTACTCTCCGGTCCGCCGCTTAAGGTTGCAATATGGAGGTCAGGATTAACTATTTCCACATCCTGGTCTACCTTAATATCGCCTGCCTTAATTTCACCCTCGCCTACATAGTCAATATAAGCGATTTTTGGGTCGGGGCTTTCGCTGTTGTTCTTTATTGCCAGGTTTTTAAGATTGAGGATAATTTCGGTAACATCCTCCTTAACACCGGGAATTGTAGAAAATTCATGTAAAACATTGTCAAATTTCACACTGCTTACAGCAGAGCCGGGTAATGACGACAATAATATCCTCCGCAGAGAATTGCCGAGAGTTATACCATAGCCTCTCTCCAAAGGCTCAACAACAAACCTGCCGTATTTACCGTCGGGAGAAATTTCAGCTATATCAATGCGAGGCTTTTCAAATTCAAACATGTGACGAACCTCCTTTTAAAATGTAAATGCAAGCTGTAATAAAAGCTATTACTTAGAATACAACTCGACAATGAGTGTTTCGTTTACGGGGAAGTCAAGCTGATCTCTCTGAGGAAGGGCTGCTACCTTTCCGCTTAAGTTATCTCTGTCAGCCTCTAACCAAGCCGGAACGATTCTTGACTTTGTACTGTCAAGAACAAGCTCAAATCTTGTAAGGTTCTTCTTGTTTTCCTTAACCGCAACAACATCTCCTACCTTAAGCTGGATTGAAGGAATATTAGCCTTCTTGCCGTTTACGGTAATTAAATTGTGACGTACAATCTGTCTTGCTTCACGTCTTGTTCTTCCGAGACCAAGTCTGAAAACAACATTATCAAGACGAAGTTCAAGAAGTGAAAGAAGGTTTTCACCTGTAATTCCCTGCATCTTGTCAGCCTTTTCATAATATCCTCTGAAAGGTCTTTCAAGAACACCGTATATAAACTTTAATTTCTGCTTTTCCTTTAACTGAACACCGTATTCACTGAGCTTACGCATATTTCTTTTACGCTTGCCGAGTTTCTTTGATGAACCTAAATAGCTGGGTTCAATACCTAAATAACGGCATCTCTTAACTATAGGGCCTCTTTCTCTTGCCATAGTGATTATCCCTCCTTATTAAACTCTTCTGCGCTTGGGCGGTCTGCATCCGTTGTGAGGAACGGGTGTTACGTCCTTAATAAGTGTTACGGAAAGATCACAAGCCTGTAATGCTCTGATTGCAGCCTCTCTTCCCGAACCGGGGCCTTTAACAAAAACCTCAACTTTCTTAAGGTTATATATATCCTTAGCTGCCTTAGCTGCCTTTTCAGCTGCCATCTGAGCTGCATAGGGAGTAGATTTTCTTGAACCTCTGAAACCTAACTCACCGGCTGAAGCCCATGAAAGAGCGTTGCCTGCGGCGTCGGTTATTGTAACTATTGTATTATTAAAGCTTGACTGAATATGAGCCTGACCTCGTTCGATATTTCTCTTATCACGACGTCTGCGGCCTGTAGCTTTTTTAGCTGTTTTCTTAGCCATTTTCTAAACCTCCTAAAGATTATTTCTTCTTGTTAGCAACAGTACGCTTCGGACCCTTGCGTGTTCTCGCATTTGTCTTTGTCTTCTGTCCTCTAACGGGAAGTCCCCTTCTGTGACGGATTCCTCTGTAGCATCCGATTTCCGTAAGTCTCTTAATATTAAGAGCTATCTGACGGCGAAGGTCACCTTCTACATGATGTTCTTCATCTTTTGCAATTACGTCAGAGATTCTTGCTACCTCATCATCAGATAAGTCTCTGACTCTTGTATCGGGATTTACGCCTGCTTCAGCTAAAATTTTATTTGATCTTGAACGTCCTATACCGTATACATAGGTAAGACCGATTTCAATTCTCTTTTCTCTTGGTAAATCAGCACCCGCTATACGAGCCATTAATTTGCACCTCCTGTTTAAATAAAAACGATATTTATAATTTCCGGCGGAAACTCTTATTCCGTCAGAATAAAAACAATAACTCAAGGTTCTCTCGGGGTACTCCCCCTCTTAAACCATATTAACTAAATATTTAAGTTTATCAGCCCTGTTTCTGCTTATGCTTAGGGTTTGAACAGATAGCTCTTACTGAGCCTTTTCTTCTTATAATTCTACATTTTTCACACATTGGCTTAACTGATGGTCTTACCTTCATTATGAATCACTCCTTTAGTAAAAACTTATTTATTCCTCCAGGTAATCCTGCCTTTAGTTAAATCATAAGGTGACATCTCCACTTTAACCTTATCTCCGGGTATGATCCTTATATAATTCATTCTGAGTTTACCTGAAATATGAGCTGTTATGGTAAGCTTGTTTTCAAGCTCTACAAGAAACATTGCGTTTGGCAGCTTTTCAATTACTGTTCCGCTGAGTTCCAATAAGTCACTCTTTGACAAGGTTTACACCTCCTTATTAACTGTCAGTCGTCAGATTCAGGCGGCAGCTTTCAGTAATTCACCGAACACTGTGAACTGTCCCCTATTCACTGACCTTTTCCTTAAACCTTTTAAGAGAAGATCTTAAGTCCGAATCCAACAAATACATATTGTTTTCGATTTTATTTTTAATATCTCCGTCAACCTTGTTTACCTTTTGAACATGAATCATCTTTTTGTGCTTGGGCTTTTCAAGCTTACGCCTTTTTCCGTCTGCAAGAAGAAGATAATCGCCCTCTATACCTACTATTATAAAGGCTTCGCCCTTGTCACGTCCGTTTTTTGAATAAACCATCTGACCTATACTAAACACTTAAATCCACTCCATTGCAGCCTTAAATATTTTTAAGAAGTTCAATAAGCTCCTTTGAAACTTCTTCTATAGCTTGGCTGCCGTCTATTTTCAAAACGATACCCTTTTTACTGTAAAAATCTATTACAGGGGCTGTCTGGGAATGATAAACGTCAAGTCTGTGCTTAACCGTTTCGGCATTGTCATCACTTCTTGTAATAAGCTTTCCGCCGCAAACATCACATACACCCTCGGCTTTGGGAGGATTATACTTTGTATGATACATAGCGCCACATCCTCCGCAGCTTCTTCTTCCCGACATTCTTTCGATAATTAATTCATCGGGTACTTCTATATCCACAACCTTGTCAAGCTCCCCCACTATAGCGGAAAGCCCTTCGGCCTGAGATACATTTCTGGGATATCCGTCAAGGATATATCCGTTTTTGCAGTCGTCAGCCTTTATTCTCTGTGAAAGAAGATCCGAAACGATATCGTCCGATACAAGTCCTCCGCTCTCCATAATGGACTTAAGCTTAAGACCCAGAGGAGTTTCGCTTTTAACCTGTTCTCTTAATAAATCGCCTGTTGATATATGGGCAAGCCCAAAATGTTTAGACAAAACCTTTGCCTGTGTTCCCTTACCCGCTCCGGGGCAGCCTATAAGAACTAATTTCACTGTAACTCCTCCTTTAATTATAGTTTATATGCAGAAACTCTCTGCCACTCATCAGGAGTCGCAGCCGAACCGGGCACCACCAAGCCTCCCCTTTCAAGGGGAAAGTAACTGCCTGAGCCACGCCCGAACCGGGCACCACCAGCCTCCCCTTTTAAGGGGAGGTGTCATCGCCCTAAAGGCGATGACAGAGGGGTACTAAGGCTCTGCACGCCCGAACTTAACTCGTTCTGCATAATTTTGTATATATTACGATAAAAATCCTTTATAATTTCTCATAACAAGCTGTGCTTCAAGCTGATTAATAAGCTCTAATGCAACACCTGATACGATGAGCAATGTTGTACCACCGAAGGATACGTTAATCTTGAATACCCACTGCATAACAATAGGCGCAAGAGCAATTACTGCGTAAAAACAAGCTCCTATAAGTGACATTCTGTCTACAATACCCTGAATATAGTCTGCTGTAGGCTTGCCGGGTCTTACACCGGGAACAAGACCTCCGGCTTTCTTCATATTGTCTGCAACTTCAACTGAGTTGAAAGCAAAAGATGTATAGAAGAAAGTGAAACAGAATATAAGAATAATATAGAGAACACAGCCTACGGGGTTCTGAAGTTCAAGTATGGAAACTATCTTTGCAAGAGTTGTGCTTGTTGGGAAGAACTGATAAATTGTCTGGGGGAACTGGAGAAGTGAAACAGCAAAGATGATTGCCATAACACCGGCTATATTAACCTTAATGGGAATATAGGAACTTTGTCCTCCTACATATCTTCTTCCTACCATCTTCTTTGTATACTGAACGGGGATTCTTCTTTCGCCGTCCTGAACAAGAACAACAAATACAACGAGAGCTAAAAATACGACAATAAGAAATATAAGAGCTACCCACTGCATAATGCCTTCGCCCGATACATATGTGTAAAGAGTCATAAGGGCATTATCTGCCTTATCCAATATATTAGCAAAGATGATGAATGATGAACCGTTTCCGATTCCTGCCTCTGTAAGAAGTTCACCTAACCACATAACGAATATTGTACCTGTAACCATTGAAACAAGAGCTACAAAATAAACGAAAATGTTCTGGTAAAGGAAAAGATTATGAACAGAATAAATCTGTCCGCAGCCCTGAAGAACAGCAAGACCGAGAGCTAAATATCTCGTCCATTTGTTAATCTTCTTTCTGCCTTCTTCACCTTCCTTGTTGATTTGTTCAAGTTTCGGAATAGCAACCGTTAAAAGCTGCATAATGATGGAGGCTGTGATATAGGGTCCGATACCCATTGCAAATATGGTACCGTAGCTGCCTCCGGCAATATACGCATATAAGGTTGTATTAACGTCGGCGTCTGCAAGGGCGGAAACATCAATACCGGGTACGGGGATAAACGTACCGAAACGGATAATCAGAAGAACAACAAGCATATAGATTATCTTCATTCTGATTTCTTTAACCTTAAATGCTGTTTTAAGCGTATTAAACATTAAACCACCTCAGCATTTCCGCCTGCTGCTTCAATTTTTTCCTTTGCAGAAGCACTATAATAGTTAACCTTAACAGTAAGCTTCTTAGTTATTTCTCCATTGCCTAAAATTTTAACTCCGTCCTTGGGGTGACTTACAAGACCCTTAGACTGTAATGCTTTAATATCAATAACTGCTCCGTCGTCAAATACTTCATTAAGAAGAGATACATTAAGAGCTATGATGTCTTTAGTGTTAATGCACTTAAAGCCTCTCTTAGGTATTCTTCTGTACAGGGGCATCTGACCGCCTTCAAAGCCGGGTCTTACTCCGCCGCCGGAACGAGCCTTCTGACCCTTGTGGCCCTTACCGGCTGTTTTGCCGTTGCCCGAGCCGTGACCTCTGCCTCTTCTGAAATTATCTTTATTTGAACCTGCTGCAGGTTTTAATTCGCCTAATTTCATTGGAATACACCTCCTTTAATTAAACCTCTGTTACCTTCAAAAGATGTGATACCTGTTTGATCATACCTCTTATCGCTGCATTATCCTCAAATTCGTTTGTGCTGTGCAGCTTTTTAAGTCCAAGAGCGGCAACCGTCTTTCTGTGCTTTGGAATAGCGCCGATGGGTGATTTTACAAGTTCAACTTTAATCTTCATATCAACATTCTCCTCCTTAGCCCAAAATTTCTTCTACGGTTTTACCCCTGAGTCTGGCTACCTTTTCGGGAGTTGTAGCTGTTTTAAGTCCTTCAATAACAGCGTTGCAAACGTTCTGTTTATTGTTTGAACCTAAAGACTTAGCTCTTACGTTCTTGATTCCGGCAAGTTCCATAACGGCTCTGGCAGGACCGCCGGCGATAATACCGGTACCTTGAGGAGCCGGCTTTAAGAGAATTTTTGCGCCGCCGAAGCTTGCATGAATCTCATGATAAAGGCTGTCCTCTTCATTTCTTTCAACATAGATGAGGTGCTTCATAGCGTCCTCTTTTCCCTTTCTGATAGCCTCGGGGATTTCTTTTGCTTTGCCTAAACCTACGCCTACATGACCTTCGCCGTCGCCGACAACCATAAGAGCGGTGAATCTCATATTACGTCCGCCTTTAACTGTCTTTGTAACTCTCTTTATTGTAACAAGAGTATCCTGAAGGTCAAGAGCTTTTGCGTCAATTTTCTTATTCAAAATATTCCCTCCCTATTAGAATTTTAAGCCTGCTTCTCTTGCAGCTTCTGCTAAAGCCTTAATTTTTCCGTGGTAGATAAAGCCGCCTCTGTCAAAAACAACTGCATCTATACCTTTATCAAGGGCTTTCTTTGCTATTGCCGTTCCTACTGCCTTAGCTGCCTCAACGTCGTTTGTCTTGGAAATTGAATTCTTGATATCTTTTTCCATTGTTGATGCTGCTACAAGAGTGTTTCCGGCTGTATCATCTATAATCTGTGCATAAATGTGCATATTTGATCTGAAAACAGCAAGTCTTGGCTGAGCCGCAGTTCCGGAGATTTTATTACGGATTCTCTGGTGTCTTTTAGCTCTGGCAACCTTACGATCCTGCTTTGTAATCATAGACTTTCACTCCTTTATGAATATTTTTATATCCTGTCATACTAAATATGTTTAGTATGATTTAATTATTTGCCTGCCTTACCGACTTTACGTCTGATGTACTCATAATCGTACTTAATTCCTTTGCCCTTATAGGGTTCGGGAGGCCGCTTTGTTCTGATTTCGGCTGCATACTGACCAACCTTTTCCTTATCGATACCCTCAACAGTAATCTTGTTTGTTCCCTCAAGAACAGTTGTGATACCTTCGGGATCTGTCATTTCAACAGGATGAGAATATCCTAAAGTAAGAGTAAGTTTCTTTCCCGATTTAGCAGCTCTGTAACCAACGCCGTTAATTTCGAGAACTTTTTTATAACCCTCAGTAACTCCCACAACCATATTGTGGATAAGAGTTCTTGTAAGACCGTGAAGTGACTTAAACTTCTTTAAATCGTTAGGTCTTGTTACTACAATCTGATTTCCTTCTACCGTAATAGTCATATCCGTTGAAAATGTTTTTGTAAGAGAACCCTTGGGGCCCTTTACTGTAAGAACATTTCCCTCGTCAAGTTTAACCTCAACTCCGGCCGGAATAGCTACAGGCAGTTTACCTATTCTTGACATCTATCCGCACCTCCTATTTACCAAACATAGGCGATAACTTCGCCGCCAACGCCTAATTTTCTGGTCTCTTTATCGGTAATAACACCCTTGTTTGTAGATACTATAGCAATGCCAAGTCCGTTAAGTACCTTAGGCATCTTGTCAGCCGGAGCATAAATTCTTAAACCCGGCTTAGAAATACGCTTAATACCCGAGATAACCTTTTCATTCTTATCTGCACCGTACTTAAGTGTAATCTTTATAGTTTTCTTAACGCCGTCTTCTATAATTTCGTAACCTTTTATATAACCCTCGTTTGTAAGAATATCAGCAATAGATGCCTTAATCTTAGAAGAAGGTACGTCTACAGTGTTACGCTTTGCTGTATTAGCATTTCTTATTCTTGTAAGCATATCTGCGATGGGATCGCTCATTGACATTTAAAAAACCTCCTTTCCGGATTTACCAGCTTGCTTTCTTAACACCGGGGATTTGACCTTTGTAAGCTAACTCACGGAAACATACACGGCAGATACCGAATTTTTTAAGAACAGAGTGAGGTCTGCCGCAAATTCTGCATCTTGTATAGCTCTGTGTTGAGAAACGTGCTTTTCTGGCTTGCTTTAACTTAAGTGATTTCTTAGCCATATTTTCTCCTCCCTATTACTTTCTGAAAGGCATACCGAAAAGCTTTAAAAGCTCTCTTGCCTCTTCGTCTGTCTTTGCTGTTGTAACGAACACAATATCCATACCTCTGATCTTGTCGATTTTATCGTATTCAATTTCAGGGAACATAATCTGTTCTTTAAGACCTAAAGTATAGTTTCCTCTGCCGTCGAAACTGTCGGCGCTTACGCCTCTGAAGTCACGAACACGGGGAAGAGATATATTTATAAGCCTGTTGGCAAAGCTGTACATCTTTTCGCCCCTTAAAGTAACCTTGCAGCCGATGGGAACACCTGCACGGAGCTTAAAGTTTGCTATAGACTTTCTTGCCTTTGTAACGATAGGTTTCTGACCTGAAATCTTTTCCATATCCTTGCAGGCATTCTCTATAACCTTAGCGTTTTCCTTTGCTTCGCCTACGCCCATGTTGATAACGATTTTTTCGATCTTAGGGCACTGTAACTTGTTCTTATATGAAAACTTCTGCATCATAGCGTCAACTATCTGCGTATCATAGTATTCTTTTAACTGGCTCACTTAAAACTGCCTCCCTTCGACCTATTAATCTATTTCTTCACCTGTAGACTTGGCGATTCTTGTCTTAACGGTTTTCTTCTTTCCGTTTTCAACAATGGTTTCAACCTTATAGCCAATTCTTGTAGGCTTGCCGTCAGCTAAATACATTACGTTTGATGCATCGAGAGGAGCTTCCTTCTCAACGATTCCGCCCTGTGTTCCTCTGCCGGGCTTTTGATGCTTTGTTACTTTATTTATTCCTTCAACAATGACTTTGTTGTTCTTTCTGTCGCAAACAAGAATTTTGCCCTTTGAGCCTTTGCCCTTACCTGCAATAACAACAACCTTGTCGCCTCTTTTTAACTTCATCCGCTTAACCCTCCTTATAAAACTTCGGGAGCAAGAGATACTATCTTCATAAACTGTTTTTCACGAAGTTCTCTTGCAACAGGTCCAAAGATACGGGTACCTCTTGGATTTTTGTCCTCTTTTATAATAACGGCTGCGTTTTCATCAAATCTGATATATGAGCCGTCAGGTCTGTGAGCGCCTTTAACTGTTCTTACAACAACGGCTCTTACAACCTCGCCCTTTTTAACAACGCCGCCGGGTGTTGCATCTTTTACAGTCGCAACAATAACGTCGCCTATATTTGCATATCTTCTTGTGGAACCGCCTAAAACTCTGATGCAGAGGATTTCCTTTGCGCCTGAGTTGTCAGCAACCACTAATCTGCTTTCTTGCTGAATCATAGTGTATCTCCTTTCAAACAGAATATTTAAAAATTCTGTAAGACAATTTTTTTCCGAAACAATTTTTTCTCGGAAAAAAAATTATTTAGCCTTCTCTACGATATTAACAACACGCCATCTCTTATCCTTTGACAAAGGTCTTGTTTCCATAACTCTTACCTTGTCACCGATATGACATTCGTTGTTTTCATCATGTGCCTTTAATTTATAGGTTTTCTTTACGATTTTGCTGTATAATGGATGTCTTACGTTGTCCTCGATTGCAACAACAACTGTCTTATCCATCTTGTCGCTTGTAACCTTGCCGATTCTAACCTTACGAAGATTTCTTTCCACGCTTTGTCCTCCTTTCAGATATTACGCTCCGGCTTTCTGTGTAAGAACAGTCTGGATTCTTGCAATATCCTTCTTTACACGGCTGATTCTTGCTGTATTGTTTAACTGGTTTGTGGCATTCTGGAATCTTAAATTAAAGAGTTCCTTTTTTGCATCAACAAGCGCTGTCTTTAATTCATCAACCGTCTTGTCGTTTAATTCTGCGAGATAATCTTTAATTTTCATTTTTTTACCTCCAATTCTGCCTTTGTAACGATTTTACATTTGATGGGGAGCTTGTGAATAGCAAGTCTTAAAGCCTCTCTTGCTGTTTCTTCGTTTACTCCTGCGATTTCAAACATAACTCTTCCGGGCTTAACAACAGCAACCCAGTATTCCGTAGCACCTTTACCGGAACCCATACGAACACCGGCAGGTTTCTGTGTAACAGGCTTGTCGGGGAAGATTTTGATCCAAACCTTACCGCCACGCTTGATATATCTTGTCATGGCAACACGGGCAGCCTCTATCTGATTGGACTTAATCCATGCAGGCTCCATAGCAACGATACCGTATTCGCCGTAGCTGATTACGTTGTCTCTTGATGCCTTGCCTGTCATACGTCCTCTGAACTGTTTACGTCTTTTAACTCTCTTAGGCATTAACATTACTGAGCACCTCCGGTCTTTTTAGCTTTCTTGGGAAGAACCTCGCCTTTGTATATCCATACCTTTACGCCGATTTTGCCGTAGGTTGTGTTTGCTTCTGCGAAACCGTAGTCAATGTCAGCTCTTAAAGTCTGAAGAGGAATTGTTCCGTCGTGATAGCTTTCTGTTCTTGCCATTTCGGCTCCGCCCAGTCTTCCGGAACAGGTTGTCTTAATACCCTTAGCGCCGAATCTCATTGACTTGTTCATAGCCTGTTTCATAGCTCTTCTGAATGTTACACGGTTTTCAAGCTGCTTTGCTATATCCTCGGCAACAAGCTGTGAATCAAGCTCAGGTCTTTTGATTTCTTCAATGTTTACAACAACCTTCTTAGGTGTTAACTTCTGAACGCTTGCTGTAAGCTTCTGAATGTTTTCACCTTTTGCGCCTATAACGATACCGGGCTTGGAAGTATAAACTGTTATTTTAACTCTGTCGCTTGTTCTTTCAATCTTTATATCTGAAATATTATAGTTGGGATTTTGGTTCTTTATGAACTTTCTTATTTTCTGATCTTCTACAAGATAATCAGCGAAGTCCTTCTTGTCTGCATACCATACTGAATCCCAGCCTTTGATTATGCCTACTCTTAATCCATGAGGATTTACCTTCTGACCCATTAATAAACCTCCTTATCTCTCGTTTAAGTAGATGGAAATGTGAGATGTCTGCTTGTTGATTCTGTAAGCTCTGCCCTGTGCTCTGGGGTGAATTCTCTTAAGTGTGGGGCCCTGGTTTGCTACAGTTTCTTCAACATATAATTTATTAACGTCTAATTCCATATTATTCTCGGCATTGGCTGCGGCTGATTTTAAAACCTTTTCGATTACGCTTGCCGCATATCTCGGTGAATAAGCAAGAATTGCCAAAGCATCACCGACGTTCTTGCCCTTAATCTGGTCTAAAACGATTTTTGCCTTTGAACTGGAAACACGAACGTACTTAGCGTGAGCGTGAGGTCTTGTTTCTCTGTTCTGTTCGTTTCTTTCCCTTTTGATTTGGCTTCTATGTCCCTTGGCCATTAAAAAACCCTCCTTTCAAAAAAAACGATTCCTATTCTCAGCTGTTCAGCTTTGGCTGAACTGCTTAATTATTTAACCTTTGACTTCTTGTCAGCGTCCTTGCCGTGTCCTCTGTAGGTTCTTGTTAAAGCAAATTCGCCTAACTTATGACCTATCATATCCTCTGTGATATAAACGGGAACGTGCTTTCTTCCGTCATGAACGGCTATTGTGTGACCAATCATATTAGGGAAGATTGTAGAACGGCGAGACCATGTCTTGATTACATTCTTTGTGTTTGCAGCGTTTTCCGCCTCAACCTTTTTCATTAAGCTTTCATCAACGAAAGGTCCTTTTTTAACTGATCTGCTCATTTATACGGCCTCCTTATCAACTGTTTCTTCTGCGTACAATACACTTGTCGCCGGCCTTGTTCTTTCTTGTCTTATAACCAAGTGCAGGCTTGCCCCAAGGTGTACAGGGACCGGGACGACCGATAGGAGATCTTCCCTCGCCGCCGCCGTGGGGGTGGTCATTGGGGTTCATAACAGAACCTCTGACTGTAGGTCTGATACCCATATGTCTCTTCTTACCTGCGTTACCGATGTTAATAAGCTCGTGTTCGTGATTGCCGATTGTTCCGATTGTTGCACGGCAGTCGATGGGAAGAAGTCTCATTTCTCCGGAGGGAAGTCTTACTGTTGCATACTTTCCTTCCTTAGCCATAAGCTGAGCAACGTTTCCTGCGGAACGAACAAGCTTTCCGCCTGCTCCGGGAACCATTTCGATGTTGTGAATTTCGGCACCAACGGGAATCTTTCTCATAGAAAGAGCGTTTCCTGTCTTGATTTCACATTTTTCGCCGCTTTCAACTGTTTCTCCTACTTTAAGACCTTCGGGAGCAAGAATATATCTCTTTTCGCCGTCAGCGTAGTGGAGAAGAGCGATATTAGCTGTTCTGTTGGGATCGTATTCGATAGCCGCTACCTTTGCCGGTACGTTATCCTTATTTCTCTTAAAGTCGATAATTCTGTATTTTTTCTTGCTGCCGCCGCCGATGTGACGAACGGTTATTTTGCCTTGAGCATTACGTCCTGCTGTCTTCTTAATATGAACACAGAGGCTCTTTTCGGGAGTAGATTTTGTGATTTCGGAAAAGTCCGAAACTGTCATCTGCCTTCTTGAAGGTGTATAAGGCTTAAATCTCTTAATACCCATTTCTTACACTCCTTTCATATTGGGAAACCGGGTACACAACGCACCCGTGTGTGTCATTTTATATTACATACCCTGGAATATTTCAAGTTCCTTTGAATCTTCCGTAAGCTGAACAATAGCTTTCTTTCTTGCGGCTGTCTTACCGAAGGTATAGCCTCTTCTCTTTGTCTTTCCGTTTAAGTTCATTGTGTTTACATAAGAAACCTTAGCGCCGTCGAACATTTTTTCAACAGCCTCTTTAATCTGGCTCTTTGTAGCCTCTGTATGAACATAGAAAGCATATTTCTTGTCAGCCATATCGTTCATAGATTTTTCTGTTATGATAGGACGTAAAATAACGTCATAATATTTAATATCAGCCATTATGCGTGTACCTCCTCCATCTTCTCTGCTGCTGCCTTTGTTACTACAAATGCATCATACTTGAGAATGTCATAGGGGTTAATTGTGCCGACAGATGCTGTTTTAACAGCGGGAATGTTTCTTGCTGAAAGAACTACGTTAGCGTTGTTGTCTTCTATAACAACAAGTGCCTTTTCAGCACCGATAGCCTTAAGAACAGCTGCCATATCCTTTGTTTTGGGAGCGTCAAAGCTAAGATCTTCAAGCACAATTACTTTATAGTCATTATATTTAGCTGTTAAAGCAGACTTAAGAGCAAGTCTCTTAACCTTTTTGTTAAGTTTGAAAGAGTAATCTCTCGGCTTGGGAGCAAATACAACGCCGCCGCCCTTCCACTGGGGTGAACGGATTGAGCCTTGTCTTGCACGGCCTGTACCCTTCTGTCTCCAAGGTTTCTTTCCGCCGCCTCTTACATCTGCTCTTGTCAGTGTACTCTGTATGCCCTGGCGGTTGTTGGCAAGCTGCTGAACTACAGCCATATGGAGAACGTGTTCATTTATTTCAACTGCGAAGAGGCTGTCGGCAAGCTCAATCTGACCAACCTTCTCGCCCTTCATGTTTAAAACCTTTGCTAATGCCATTTCATATCCTCCTTCCGTCTTAATCAGTGCGCCTTTACGGCTTCTTTGATTACAACGACAGAACCCTTGCTTCCGGGAACAGCTCCCTTTACAAGAAGCAAATTCTTTTCGGCGTCAGCTCTTACAACTTCCATATTCTGAATGGTTACTGATACTGAACCCATATGTCCGGGCATCTTCTTGCCTTTTTTAACCTTACCGGGTGTAGTACCTGAGCTGAGTGAACCTAAAGCTCTGTGATATTTTGAGCCGTGAGCCATGGGACCTCTGTGCTGACCGTGACGCTTAATTGCACCCTGATAACCGTGTCCCTTTGAAGTTCCGCTTACGTCAACTCTGTCACCTACGGAGAAGATGTCGGCCTTTATCTCCGAGCCAACCTCATATTCGTCTATGGAATCAAATCTGAATTCCTTAAGAACCTTCTTAGGTGCAACGCCTGCCTTGTCAAAATGACCCTTTGCCGGCTTGTTTACGTTCTTTTCTTTAGCATCTCCGAACCCTACCTGAACTGCGTCGTAGCCGTCGGTTTCAACTGTCTTCTTCTGTGTTACCACACAAGGACCCGCCTCAAGAACTGTAACGGGGATTAATAAACCTGCCTCTGTGAAAATCTGTGTCATACCGATTTTCTTGGCAACTATTGCTTTTTTCATAAAAGCACCTCCTAAAACTCTACAGCGGATTGCCCCGAAAGTTATGTCTTTAGGGTAATCATCCTAGGTTAATATAAGGAAGCCTTATATAAACCGTTAAACTGGGAAAATTTAAATTATTTGTTCCTCACATTATAACATCTTTATTGTGATATCAACGCCTGCAGGAAGATCAAGACGTGTTAAAGCGTCTACTGTCTTAGCCGTAGGAGCCAAAATATCAATAAGTCTCTTGTGAGTAGAAAGCTCAAACTGCTCTCTTGAATCCTTATACTTATGAACGGCCCTGATTATTGTAACGATTTCCTTCTTTGTAGGAAGAGGTATAGGACCTGAAATCTTTGAACCTGTTTTCTTAGCTGTTTCTACTATTAAAGCAGCAGACTGGTCGATTAATTTGTGGTCATAAGCCTTAAGATTGATTCTGATTTTTTGACTTGCCATAAAAAAAGTCGCCTCCTTTTCGCACTTTTTAAATTAGTACGACAAGTGGTGACTGCACATTTTACCATATTACACCCTTGCAACTCAAGAAAATTAAGGTATAAGGAAAATTGTACAGTGACCTACTCGCCCGGTTTCATTGAACAGGACATCGCTCGGCGGAAAAACCGGCTCTCAGCCGCAACCTCCGTTTCATTGCTCTTAATGTCACATCACAAATCATTATACACTATCCGAAAGGGAATTGCAAGCATTTTTTTATTTTGGGTGTGGATAAATGGCTCAGATTATGGTATAATATAGCTATGAGAAAATCAAAG
>JAJQBF010000130.1 GCA_021203425.1 Clostridiales bacterium
GACATATTATTTATCTTTATTTTAATATTGTTTTTCTGTAAATGCTTATTTACCATCCTGACAATGTCGTCTTGATAATTGTTTATTAAATATATAACAAGTTCATCTTTTGTTTCCTGAGGGAGAGCTTGTAAAAATGTTTTTCCCAAGCCTTCGGATATATATTTCATTTTCCCGAAAGCCTTTATGAAAATATCATCTCCGCTGTAGGCTTTTGCTTTTTCAGCAGCCAAAGGTAAAATATATTCGGCTATTCCCTCATAATCAACAGCCTGAATATTGACTGATATTTTTATATTGCCCTGTGTTGATTCTCCTTTTATACTGTCGGTGTTCATAAATATATTGTTTTCTATGGCATATTCGTTTATTTTAGACAAAATAAGTTCTTTCTTTGAGTTTATAAGCTCGGTTATGATTTTATCCATTGCCGATTGAGGAATTATGCTTATGACTTTCTTCCCCATAGGCAAAAGCATATTTATTTTGCTGCCTAAATGTTTTTTGCCAAGGGGATTATAAGCTCATACATTTCCTCATAATCAACCTCACTTGCTGTTAAAATTATATTCATTTAATATCCTTTCTTCAAGAATCGAAAGCAGTTTTATGATTTTGCAGCTTTAATTATAAAATATCCCCCTGTTTTATACAGAGGGATAAATATATTTTAAATCAGCTGTTATCTGAAAAATCAATAAACAATTATTCGTAAAGGGGATATTTTTCCGTAAGAGCCTTAACTCTTGCAGCGCCCTCTTCTTTTGTTCCTTCGAAGTCTTTAAGTGTCATAGCGATTATGTCAGCTACTTCTATCATATCTTCTTCCTTAAAGCCTCTTGTTGTTACGGCAGGTGAACCTAAGCGGATTCCGCTTGTAACGAAAGGTTTCTGGGGGTCGAAAGGTATGCCGTTTTTGTTTGCGGTGATTCTGATTTCGTCAAGATATTTCTCGGCTGCCTTACCTGTCATATTTACGGGGCGAAGGTTAACAAGCATAAGGTGGTTGTCTGTTCCGCCGGAAACTATTGAAAGTCCGTTTTCGATAAGTCTGTCAGCAAGAACCTTTGCATTTTTAACAACCTGTTTTGCATAAACCTTAAAGCTGGGGTCAAGAGCCTCTTTGAAACAAATAGCCTTTGCGGAAATTGTATGCATAAGAGGGCCGCCCTGTGAGCCGGGGAATACTGCCTTGTTGATTGCCTTTGCAATATCCTCGTCATTGCAAAGGATAAGACCGCCTCTGGGACCTCTTAATGTTTTATGGGTTGTGGTTGTTGTAACGTGTGCATAGGGTACGGGGCTTGGGTGTACTCCTCCGGCAACAAGACCGGCAATGTGAGCCATATCTACCATAAGGTATGCCCCTACCTTGTCACAGATTTCTCTGAAACGCTTGAAGTCGATTATTCTTGAATATGCAGATGCTCCGGCAATAATCATCTTTGGCTTACACTCAAGAGCGATTTTCTCAACTTCGTCATAATCTATCATTCCCGTTTCTTCTGATACACCATAGGGCACCATATTAAAATATTTTCCGGAAACATTAACCGGTGAACCATGAGAGAGATGACCGCCATGGGCAAGGTTCATACCCATATATGTGTCACCGGGCTTTAAAAGAGCGAAGAAAACGGCAAAGTTTGCCTGAGCGCCTGAGTGAGGCTGAACATTTGCATACTTTGAGCCGAAAAGCTCACAAGCACGGCTGATTGCCAATTCTTCGGCAACGTCTACACATTCGCAGCCGCCGTAATATCTCTTGTGGGGGTAGCCTTCGGCATATTTGTTTGTAAGAGGAGTTCCCATTGCAGCCATAACCGCCTTAGAAACAATATTTTCTGAGGCTATAAGCTCTATGTTCTGTCTTTGGCGTGAAAGCTCATTTTCGATAGCTTGTGCAATTTCAGGGTCAAAAGCTTTTACTTCGTTTAAACTGTACATCGTTTTACCACCTTTCGGAATTTTTATCGCCGGAAATGATGAAATATTCAAAATCATCTATATCCATTTAAATTTATTATATATTTTTTTGCCTATAAATCAACTGCTTTTTTTTATTTTCTTACAGGGAAAATTTTTTCCAATATTCTGCTGTCTTTCCTTCTTCAACAGCCTCTAAATACCGGTCGGCTGTTTCGAAAATGTCGCTTTCGTCCTTGAGGGTTATTTTCTCCGGTGTCTTTTTTCTTCCAAGACACCACTTATTAAAACCCTCGACCCATTTTTCCGCTCCTTCTCTGCCTATTTCGTCATAACAGGAAAGCTCCTCTTTTACTTCAAATATAAAATCTTCCTTGCTGATTTTAAACATTGATATTTCTCCTTTGCTTATTGACATCGGGCTGAAAATGTGATATTATAAAGCCACAAGAGAGAGTGACCGAGACGGTCACCCCTCACCTAACCGGTTTTTTAGATAACCGTTAAGATTGGGAGTCCGAACGGTTATCTTTTTTTGCTTTTATGTATTTAACAATCCGTATAATAATGCCGATTAATATTATTATTAAATCAACATCGTGGATAATCTCTATCATAAAGCCACCTCCTTTCATATATATAATTCTAAGACGGATATGCTTAAATCATAAGCATCACCTCTTTCATATATGAATAAAGGTAAGGCGAGAAGAAACCCCTCGTCATTCTCTCAAGGGCATATTTAAATAAGACAATTTGTCTTATGGTGAAAGTATAACACATTTAGGTAAAAAGGGCAATAAAAAATGTAATTCTTGAGATATTTAAGTCATTGCAGCTATAGAAGAACCGGCAATGGCTTTTTTATATTTACGCTTTTAATCTACTTGAAAACTTTTGTCGGTTATGTTATTATTGTGTGAGAAATCCGGAAAAACAACAGGGGGATTGATACAAAATGATGATTTCAACAAGAGGAAGATATGCCTTAAGAGTTATGGTTGATTTGGCAGAAAGAGACACAGAAGAATATGTGGCGCTGAGGGAAATTGCCGAAAGTCAGGACATATCGGAAAAATATCTCGAGGCCATAGTAAAGCGGCTTGTAAGAGAAGGGCTTATAAGGGGAACAAGAGGAAAGGGCGGCGGCTATAAGCTTTCGAAAAAACCAAACCAATATACAGTAGGCAGCATTTTAAAAGCAGCCGACGAAAGTCTTGCCCCTGTAGCCTGTCTTGAAACAGAGAAAAACAGCTGTGAAAGAGCCGATATATGCAAAGTTCTGCCCATGTGGGAAAAACTAAACGTAATGATTGACATTTTTTTTGAAGGTATAACCTTAGATATGCTTGTATAAAAATATTATTTTAACGTAAAAAACCGCCCCTTTTGAGGGTTGGACTTAGGGATTTTCTGAAACAAGCTAATTTTTGAGGACAA
>JAJQBF010000246.1 GCA_021203425.1 Clostridiales bacterium
TATCATCTCTCTCCTCTCTTCTCCCCTCATAGAGAGAGTGAGAAGAAAAACGATAGGATACGATAAGACTTAGAGGATTGCTTTAACGGATAACAGACATTATTGTTTTTCTTTGGGCTTATACTGCTCGTTGGAATGAGCTTTCAAATCACTTGTGCCTGTGATTAACGTATTCCAAGAACCGTTTTATTGCAAGAGAAGCGGTTTTTCTGCTTTTTAGGGCAATTCCGATATCTCTGTAGGCAGGGACATTGACTTCCTTTGTGACAATGCGGTAGGGTATGCGTTTTAAGATGAGCTCCGGCAACATACTTATGCCTAAGCCGCCTTCGACCATAGACATTACGGCATAATCGTCCCGTGTGGTGAAATGTACCTTCGGGGTCAAGCCGTTTCTCTCGAAAACTTTGGATATTTCGGCTTTTGATCCTTTTTCGAGAAGCATAAAAGGCTCATCACACAGAGCCGAAAGAGGTACTTTATCATAGTCTGCCAAAGGGTGATTTTCGGGCAAAACCGCAAGCAGTTTATCCCTTTCCAAGAATGTTGTCTCAAATGACGGATTTGCAGGCAGGCGAAGAAAGCCGCAGTCTACCCGTCCGGTTGAAATCCATTCTTCAATTTCGGTGTAATCGCCTAAGAGCAGCTTATAGTCAATATTGGGGTAGTCCTTTTGAAGTGCTTTTATAATATTGGGCAGCCAATGCGTAGCAACACTGAAAAAAAGTGCCTATACGAATAATTCCCGACTGAATACCGTGCAGCTCGTCTATTTCCATTTGCAGCTTGTTGAAATCTTCAACAATGTTTTTGGCATAGGGCAGCAGCTCCAAACCGTCGGAGGTCAGTTTTATTCCATTTTTGCCACGTTCCAAAAGAGTTACCTTCCAGTCTCTTTCAAGGTTGGCAATCATACGGCTTATTCCAACTGTGAATAATTCATCATTTCCGCTGCTTTTGTGAAGCTGCCTGGACAAATATGACAATGTGTGAAAATTTTTAAAAAATATTCACATTTACTTTTCAAGTTTCAAGGTTTATAATGAGAGGAAAAACGCAAGGAGAGATTGTTGAAATGAAGAAGGATATAATTTTGCCGATTGTCGCTTGTATTGTTTTAATTGCGGCGGCTGCTGTATCCATAAGCAAAGGAAACACAAATAAAAATGTAAGTGTTGAAAGTACGACTGTTTCCGGCAGCGATGTTATCATAAATGAAGCCGATGTAACAGCGGAAGCGGCTTATTATGATTATGATGCCGACGGAACAAATGTTCAGCTTTTTGCCGTAAAGGCTTCCGACGGAACGGTTAAATTAGCTCTTAACACTTGTCAGGTCTGTAAGGGATCGCCCTATGCTTATTTTGAACAGGAAGGCGACAGCTTTGTATGTCAAAACCGCGGAAACGCATTTCAGACAGATTATATAGGAATTGAACATGGCGGATGCAATCCTGTTCCCGTAACGGAGGAATATTATACCTCAAATGACGGAAAAATTACCGTTTCTGCGGAATTTTTAAGTGCATACAAGGACAGCTTTGCAAATTGGAAAAAGGGCATCGGTGATAATTCTTGAGAGAAATCATAAAAATCGGCGGAATGAAGTGCAGTGCCTGTGAAAACAGGATAGAAGCAGAAGTCGGCAAAATAAGCGGAGTTAAATATGTAAAGGCCGACTGTGTTAAAAATATCCTTACAGTGGAGTTTGAACCGCCTGCTGATATTAAAACCGTAAAAGAAACCGTCAAACAGACAGGCTATGACGTTTCTGAAAGCAAAGCAGACAGCAGCTTAAACACCTTGTATATCCTTGTAATCATTTTAGGGCTTTATATAATAGCAAGACAAACTGGACTGGCAGGTATTTTTCAAAAATTTCCCACTGTAGGCGAAGAAAAAATCGGATATACTTTGCTTTTTATAACGGGTTTGTTTACGTCTGTTCACTGTATTGCAATGTGTTCGGGGATAAACTTAGCCCAAAGTGCTGCGGGAGAAAAGGAAAAAGCTATTACAAAAAGCCTTTTGTATAATTTAGGCAGACTTACAGGCTATACCCTTGTAGGTGCTGTTTTGGGGCTTTTTGGTGAGGCTGTTTCGGTAACTCTTAAAACAAGGGCTGTTATAGGAATTGCTGCCGGTGTTTTTATGATTTTAACGGGCATAAATATGCTGGGCAGCTTTGGCTTCCTTAAAAAGCTGACTCTGAGACTTCCCAAAGGCATAACCTGCAGAGTGGTAAGGTTTGCTGAAAAGGGTTCATTTGCTATAGGTGTTGTAAATGCCCTTATGCCCTGCGGACCTCTCCAGTCTATGCAGCTTTATGCCATAGCAAGAGGCAGTCTTGTTTCCGGAGCATTGTCTATGTTCTTCTTTTGTTTGGGGACAATTCCCCTTATGTTTGCTTTCGGAGCAACCGCCGGAGCCTTAAAAAACAGCTTCCGAAAAATTTTTATGCAGACAGGAGCCGTTTTAATTTTACTTTTCGGGTTGTATATGCTTCAAAATAATTTTGCCCTGTCGGGTATAAATATACTGACCTTTTCAAAACTCTCACAGGATGAACCGACAGCGGCGGAGATACTTTCGGACGGAAAGCAGTATGTCTCGACAGAGTTAAAACCCAACAGTTTTTCAAATATTGAGGTAAAAACGGGCGTTCCCCTCATCTGGACGCTGACAGCCGCAGAGGACACTCTAAACGGCTGCAACAATGAACTCGTTATTCCCGAATACAACATAAAAGTCAAGCTGAAAAGCGGAGAAAACATAATAGAATTTACGCCTAATAATGAAGGAACCTTCACCTATACCTGTTGGATGGGAATGATAAAAAATACCATAACGGTTAAAAACTATTAATGTGCTCTGCTGCAAGCAGTTCTTTTTTCATTTCAAGTCCGCCTGCGTAACCTACTAAATCACCGTTGTTGCCGATTACTCTGTGAAAGAGTATTATAACAGAATAATTTAATCTATTTGGGAAAGGAAGAAAATTATGATTATTGAAATTGCAAAAAGAGATGATTTGCCGGAAATACTCATGCTGCAAAAAGAAGCTTTTACAAAGGAAGCGAAGAATATAACAATTTTCTTATTGACCCTATGGTTCAGACGCTGAAATCACTGACGGCACAGTATAAAACCCATTTATTTTTGAAAATATGCAGTTCTGACGGAACTATAATAGGCTCTGCAAGAGGATATGTAAAAGACGGCACGTCTTATATCGGCCGTACCTTTGTCAAACCTGATTATCAAGGCAAAGGAATAGGTACACTGCTTATTCGGGAATTGGAAAGCAGAAACCCTGCCCCTCGCTATGAAATTAACTCAAGTATACAG
>JAJQBF010000277.1:0-1534 GCA_021203425.1 Clostridiales bacterium
AGTTTTGAAATGTTTTTGTTATTTCAAGTGTCTACTCTAAGGGGATTATATCACGTTTTCCGTTTCGTCTTTTAATTTATAAAAAGGAAGAACTTTGAATTAATAGCTTATAACATTTGCTGCCAAGCTGCTGTCTGTTTTTACAAGGGCAATGGAGTTATAATTGCCTTCCGCAAAAGCCGCTGTAGAGTCTTCCGAATTTATTTTTGCTGTTTCGAGTTTTGGTGTTGTGTATGGTTTTTTCATTCTGAAAACCCTCCCTTATTCTGTTGCTGCGGCACTGTCTGCCGATACTGTTAATCCCTCTGATTCGGAGGTCACATAATAATACACAGTTTCACTTTGAGCGCTGTCCTTTGTTATGATACCGCCTCTTACTGCAGCTCCCGATTTTTCTGTTTCTCCGACAACCAGGAAGAAAGCATAATCACCGTTTTCTTCTTCACTGCCGTCTGCGTCAGTGTAGTAGAAACTGCTTATTTGATAAAGAGTACCGTCAATAGCTATGTAAGCGCCTTCAAGGTATTTTCCGCTGTTTCCGCCGTAGGTGTTTGTGTCGATTAAAATTCCCGAAAGGGCTGTACCGTCATATTTTACGGTTATGCCGCTGTTAAGAACATTAGCGTAAACCGCTGAGCTGTTGTCTTTTAGTGTTAATTCAACAACCGGAAGACTGCTTGAGCTGAAAACCGCAAGAACAGGATATGTGTCCGTTCCTATAGTCTGAAGCCAGTCTGCGCCTTCGGTTTCGCCGCTTAAAAGCCAAGCCGCATAACCGCTGTTAAACTGAGCCTCTGTAACAATTTCGGCTGCTCCTGTGTCACTGTCGGTTGAATCTATAACGCCTGCCGCAGCCGTGTCTTTAAGGTAACAGCAGTTTGTTACAGTTCCGCTGGAGGTTGAGGCAATTGCCGTTTCATATGAATCGGCGGTTACTGTCCCCTTGCTGTAACAGCCTGTTATTTTATCACACACTGACATACCGCAAATACCGCCTGCATAATAACTATCGGCACATATACTTCCTGTATTATAACAGTTTGAAATGTAATTGGCTGCGCCGGTCATATTTCCTCCTGTGCCGCAAATACCGCCTGCACCCATAGCTGCAGTTACAGTTCCCTCATTATAGCAGCTGTTTATTACACTAACTTCAACATCACCGCAGATACCGCCTGCACACATATAAACACCGTCTATTGTTCCCTTGTTATAACAGCCGCTTATTGTTCCATAACCGGACATACCGCAGATACCGCCTATATAGTTAGAAGAATCGCCGCCGGCTATCTTTCCGGAATTATAACAGCTGCTTATTGTTCCAGTACTGAACGCACCGCAGATGCCGCCGACGAATGAACTATTATCGCTGCCGGTTACTGCTCCTGTATTATAGCAATTGTTTATTATTAAATCGGGTTGGTATGTCGCCATATCATCTGCCGAAGTCGTTAAGTCCAAATTTAAATAAAGCGAATTGCTGCTGTATTCGGTATATCCTAATATTCCGCCTATATAGTAAGAACCGGAGCCG
>JAJQBF010000277.1:1634-3322 GCA_021203425.1 Clostridiales bacterium
CCGCCTATATAGTAAGAACCGGAGCCGCCGGATATATTTCCGGAATTATAGCAGCTTGTTATTTTACAGGTGTCGCCGATGCCGCAGATACCGCCTGTACAGTAAGAGCTGTCGCTGCCTATAACTGTTCCCGTATTATAACAATTTGTTATTTCACTGCTCGCAGCAGAGCCGCATATTGCCCCAATATCATAGCAGCCCGATAAATATGAGTTTATAATTCCCACATTTGAAATTGCCGCTGCATAGGCACAACCGAAAAGCCCTACAAAGGCAGCTGAAGTATCCGAATAAAAAAGTCCGCTTATTGTGTGGTCTTGCCCATCAAAAGTTCCGGCATAAGGATATATATCATTGCCTATAGGCGTCCACTCTGTCCATTCGTTTGCCGATGAACCGTCCCAGTCGGCAACACTGCCGCTGTTGACAACTATGTCTGCTGTAAGTACGGCGCTTGTGTTTTCATCTGATAAACCATTGTTTACATATTTAGCAAAGAGATAAAGAGAAACCGAATCGGAAATTTGGAAAACGCCGTTCCCGTCAGTTTTGAGATCATCAAATAATGAAGAGTCAATAGCTCCGCAGTATATACATAATCCGTCTTCATCATATGTGTGACCTTCATTTTCATAAACGTCAGACTCGATTGAGTTTGAATAGCTTTTTATTTCGTAATAATCGGGACATGAATAGTATTTAATGCCGTAAACAACACCGTGTGTGCTGTCAAGAACAGGATAGCTGTCAAGGCTGCTGCCATTGTTTATATTCTGATACCAAGAAATGCTTTCGCTGTCTGAGCTTTCTCCGTTTAAAAGATATGCAACCTCACCGCTTGCAAACTGGTCGGCGGTTTTTTGGCTGTAGTATAATTTCCGTCGTAGCCTTCGGCACAGCCGGCAGCCGTACCCTCAAGATAATAACAGGTTGATAAACTGGCAGAAGATCTGCCGCTGATAGCTCCGACATATGAACTTGTACTTGAGCTGTCTAAGCTTACTGTTCCCGTGCTGCAGCAGAATTTTACAGAATTACTGCTGGGAATATATCCGCAGATGCCCCCTGCGTAAGAATTAACGGCTGTAATTGTACTTTTATTAAAGCAGTTTGCAATAGTACTTTTTTCCGAAAATCCGCAGATGCCGCCTACATAACTGCTTCCGTATATATAACTGTTTTCAAGGACTAAGTTTTTAATTGCCGCTCCGGAGGAAGTACCGAAAAGACCAACATAGTTACCGCTGCTGCTGTTATAGTAAAGTCCGCTTATTGTGTGACTCTGTCCGTCAAAGGTTCCGTTATAATAATAACCCGATGCATATTTGCCTATGGGAACCCAAGCCGCCCAGTCGTTTTCTGTCTCGCCGTCCCAGTCTGCCACATCGCCTTCGTTTACAACAATGTCGGCTGTCAAAACAGCATTTGCGGGAGTATTCTGGGTGACATCTGTAAGTGTGCCGTTTACAAGACCGGCAAACCAGTAAAGCTCTTCTGCCGTTTCTATTTGGTATGTTCCGCTTTCGTCGGCTGCAGGCTCTAAAACCGTAATTTCAGCAGCCTCCGCCGTTATTTCGCCTGTCGGGATATGGGGCGCCCCGGGGGGGGGGGGCGGGGGGGGGGGGGGGGGGGGGAGGGGGGGGGGGTTGAGTGGAGTGGGGGGGGGTTGGGGGGGGGGTGTTGGGGGG
>JAJQBF010000299.1 GCA_021203425.1 Clostridiales bacterium
CCCAAAGTAACTTCCACATCAAATTCCACTATGGAATTTACTTTGGGAGTTAACCCTGCATAAAGTTATAACAGTTCAGCCAAAAATGTACTTTTATTCTGAATAAAAAAGTGATATAATAGTTATGACTTACGAAAAGGAAGGAGAATATAAATGGATTACAAAAAAATTGCTATGGAAAAACACACTGAGTGGAAGGGCAAAATAGAAATAAAGCTGCGCTGCCCTCTTGAGACAACCGATGATTTGTCAATTGCCTACACTCCCGGTGTTGCGGAGCCTTGTCTTGCCATAAAACAAAACCCCGAGTTAAGCTATACTCTTACACGCCGCCACAACACAGTTGCGGTAATTACTGACGGAACAGCTGTTTTGGGTTTGGGAAACATAGGTCCCGTTGCCGGTATGCCCGTTATGGAAGGGAAATGCGTTCTTTTTAAGGAATTCGGCGGAGTAGACGCTATTCCGCTCTGCGTAAGTACACTTACCCCCGATGAGGTAGTAAAGGCTATAGCTATGTTTTCAGGCAGTTTCGGCGGCATAAACTTAGAAGATATAGGTGCCCCGAGATGTTTTGAAATAGAAGAAAAGCTTAAAAAAGTTGTTGACATACCGATTTTTCACGACGACCAGCACGGAACAGCCGTTGTTGTTCTTTCGGGCATAAGAAATGCCCTTAAACTGACAGGCAGAAAGCCGGAAGACTGCAAGGTTGCTATGTTGGGAGCCGGAGCCGCCGGAACGGCAATAGCCAAGTTTCTTTTAAGAGCCGGTTTTAAAGACATAACCCTCTGTGACATTCACGGAGTTATAAATAAAGAAAACAACTACAGGGACCCCTATTTACAGCAGCTTGCGGAAATGACAAACCCGAGAGGAATTAAGGGCAAGCTTACAGACAGCATAAAAGGCGCCGATATTTTTATAGGCGTTTCCGCTCCCGGGCTTTTAACAGAGGAAATGATTAAAACAATGAACCCCGACCCAATAATTTTCGCTATGGCAAATCCCGTGCCTGAGGTTATGCCCGATGTGGCTCTTAAAGCCGGAGCAAAAGTTGTGGCAACGGGCCGTTCAGACTATCCAAACCAGATTAACAATGTGCTTGCTTTCCCCGGTATTTTCAGAGGCGCCCTTGACGTAAGAGCAAGTGACATAAACGAAGAAATGAAACTGGCTGCGGCAGACGCTATTTCTTCTCTTGTAAGCGAAGAAGATCTTAAAAAGGGTATTATAATCCCCTCTCCTTTCAACAAGAGTATATCAAAGAACATAACAAAGGCAGTAGCTGACGCAGCGGTTAAATCAGGAGTTGCACGAATTTAATGTACTATATAGATTTGGAAAAACTTGTAAACTTCACCCCCGTATCCAATGATTTTATAGACAGATATGTGGGTAAAATAGAAAGCACATACATCGCCGTATATATTTATATCACAAGACGTGCCTTAAAAGGAAAGCTCCCCACAGTCTCCGAGCTTTCCGACCGGTTCAGCTTAAGCAGCGAGGTTATACAAAAAATAATAACCTACTGGGATAAGGAGGGTCTTTTCGATAAGTCTTCAAAGCCAAGCTACAGCCCGTCGGAAATTGCAAAAATGGAGCGTATTGACAATAATATTTCAGAGCTTATTTCAACCGCAAGCGCAATTTTGGGCAGGGCTTTAGGTCAAAAGGAGCAAAGCACTATTTTAAGCCTTTATGACTATTACAGACTGCCTGTTGAGGTTATTACAATTCTCTTGGGGCACTGTGCGGAAGCAGGCAATTCAAGTATAAATTATATAGAAAAAATTGCCCTTGACTGGTCTGAAAAAAACATAAAGACAATGGAAGAGGCTGAAAACTATTTAAAACTTTATTACGGCGATTTTTCAAAAGTTTTAAAAGCCTTCGGCATAAACGGCAGACTTGCAACGGCAAAGGAAAAGAAGTACATAGAAAAGTGGCTTGTTACAAACAAGCAGCCCCTTGAAATTGTAACCGCCGCCTGTGAAGAGGCTGTTATAAACACAGGCAAGGTAAGCTGGAAATATGCCGACACTATTCTTAAAGACTGGCTCGACAACGGCATAAAAACCGTTGAACAGGCGGAGAAATATTCAAAGGAGCATATAGACGAGCTTAAGAAAAAAGCAAAGTCCAAACCCGAGACACCGGCGGCAAAGCCCGTAAGAAAAACAAACAGCTTTAATAATTTTGACGAAAGGGATTATGACAAAGAGGCAATCGACGATTTGGCTCTGGAGCTTTTGGAGGTGGAAAAAAATGACACCTGAATTATACAGAGAAATTATGCAGGTTTATAACGAAAGACAGACAAGAGCCAAAAGACTCTCCGCCGCCAGAGAAACCGAGGTTTACTCAGTTATTCCCCGTGTTCGTGAGATAGACGGCGAACTTTTAAGCCTTAATGTGAAACTGGCAAAAATGATGGGCTTTGCTTCCGATTTAAATGAAAGAAAAAAAGCCGGAGAAACCCTCAAAGAAAAAACCACATCACTTCTTAAAGAAAAAGCTTATCTTATAGCGGAAAAGGGATATCCGGCGGATTATCTCGAAAACGTATATATCTGCCCCCTTTGCCGGGATACGGGTTTCAGAGAAAACGAACGGTGTTCTTGTTTTAAAGCTTTGGAAAGGGAAAAAATGTATTCAGACAGCCCTATGAAAAGCGAAAATGACAACGAAACCTTCGAAACCTTTTCCCTTGACTATTATTCAGACGAAATAAACCCCAAGCTTAAAACCTCCGAGCGGAAATATATGGAGAAGGTATATAACATATGTAAAAGATTTCCCGAAAATCCGGAAGGAAATATGCTTTTTACGGGAAGACCCGGGCTTGGGAAAAGCTTTCTATGCCACGCAATAACAAAGGCTGTTCTTGACGGCGGAACAGACGCTGTTTGTGAAAGTGCTTTTGTTCTTTTTGACAGGCTTATAAAAAACCGTTTCGGAAAAGAAGATGACAATGAATATAAAGACAGTATATTCAACACCCCTCTTCTTATAATAGACGATTTGGGAACGGAAAACATAAACTCCGCCTCTTCGGCAGAATTCTTCAATATTATAAACTATCGCCTTATAAATAAAAAGCCGGTTATAATTTCCACAAATTTTTCACTTTCAGACATAAAACAGCTTTACTCCGAAAGAATTTTTTCAAGAATTATAGGGGAGTACAGAATTGTTTCCTTTTTCGGTTCAGATATAAGATTATTAAAGCGCAAAAGGGGGTAAAATAAAGCCGAGATAATATGAAGTGACCTCCCTATTGTAGTTTCGTGGATTTACCTGTAAACT
>JAJQBF010000153.1 GCA_021203425.1 Clostridiales bacterium
GGTTATGACTGAAAACACTGATTTAAAGAAAAAAGACTGCTGCCGGTCGTTTAAAAGAACATAGGGCAGCAGTTTGTTTTGTACAATCCTCATTTTTTTATAAGAATGTTTTCCACACCGGATTTTGTCAGATACCCGGTCATTACGATATTGAGGGGTACGTCTATATATTCCTTTAGGTCTGTTGAAATACTGCCGGTTTTTGCATAAACTAGCCATGTTACAGCCCAGTTTAAAACATACATAAACACAATAGAGGCAGTGAGAATTTTTGAAAATTCGATATGCTTTTCTTCCGATGAAATATCTTTATCCTTTTCTTCTTCCATTCTTTCTCTCCGTCAGCTGATTCCCAGCTGTGTAAAAATTAAACCTATAATTATTCCGACAATTGTAGTTGTTATATAGGCGGTTATCTTTCTCCACATTTCGCCGTCTCGGTTTTCCAAAACTTCAAGCCGTTTGCCCTGTGTCAGCTGTTCTTTTAACATACTTTCCATATTTAAAGCCAATTTTTCTATGCTTGTGTTTAGGGATTCAACTCTTTTTGTGTTTTCCTCCAAGAGCAAAATGCATTTGTCCTGTCTTTTGTTTTCTTCTTCTATTCTGCGGCTGAATTCGTCATGTTCAGCTCTTGAAATATTTGAATCCATTAAGAGCCCTCCTTAAATAAGCGCCTCAACTTCTGTTTTTAAAGAATCAGGTACGTCTTCAATGGTTTTAAGACCTTTTTTTATTAGGTTTGCATAAATTTTAGACATTTGTTTTTCACCTCGTTTCAGCAGCCAGCGGCTAGCATTTGATGTTCGGCAGATATTATTCTCCGATTATCATTTCATATAATTCTGCCATTGCAAGCTGTATGTCATTAAGCTGTTCTGTAATAGTAAGCTCTGCCTCTTCCTCATAAACATAATTGATGTAGTTTTCGGGGTTAGCAGCAATGTCTTCAATGTCAAGGGTTCCGGTTGGGCAGATTATCTCATTATAGTTATATTTAAAGCAGTTATTTCCTGTTTCCCCGTCAGTTTTTTCCTCACCGTTCAAACAGATATAAATAAAATCCTTTCCGTCAAGGGTTTTCATATTGACTGACTGCTGTTTATTTGTAAATATTGCTTTTATCATATGTTATCCTCCTTGTAGTAGCGCATTTTTTTCTGTTTCTAAAATTTTATGAAGAAAAAAATGCGCAATTGTAAGGCTCTTTGTTTTAATGTCAGGAAGTGTAGTTTTAAGCCGTCTTATTGGGCAGTTTAAAGTCATCTGCGGTGTCAGTCGCAGGCGCAGAAATACCAGAAGGAAGAAGAAAGCGCATTATCGCAGTTTAGAAAAGCAGAGCCTGCAGAAGTAAGGTGGCTCAGATAGCCGCCCTGAAGATATTCTCTTATTCCGCTTGTTATATGGTCAAAATAAAATTTGTCTGCCCAGCCGTTTGCTGTGCTTGCACCCATATCGGAGGGCCACCAAGCTCCGGTCGACATATCAACTGCGATGTCGCCTATGTATTCGGTTATATATGAACTTTCCGAGTCTGCATATTCGATTGTCGGAGCTGTTCCCACTAATTTGTAAGTATTTTCGATTACACTTTGTGTACTGCTGTGGCTCACTCCCTTTTCGGCTGCATATATGTTCAGGCTGTAGTCATTTCCGTAAATCCCTACAGTATCAGATGCAATTACATAAGCGCCGTTCATATATTCAGTACCCTGTACACGGTAAGGGTGTCTGCCGCTTGTGTTGCTGACCGGCGAGCCGTTGTGTCTGCCTAATACACTGTTTGTTTCTCCTGAATAACAATGCCAGCTTGACATATAAACCTGACTTGTAATATCGTCGCTTACAGTAACCTGAGCAGTGGGAAAACCCTCATCTACATCGAGGTAAACAGCATAATTTCCGCCGTCGTCATTAAGTGCCTCGACAGCAGTAATTTTTACGCCCCGGGCATATTTATACATATTTTCATAATTTAAATTTACGCTGCCGCTTCCTGACATATATCCAACCGACACACAAAGACCGACCTCAAGAGTTGCTGCTTGTTCCGCCGTAACGGGGAAATATATATCATTTTCTTCCCGTTCAACAGCCGCTGTATATTGGAAACTCCAGTTTACATTACCGTAATAAAGAGATTGAGAATCTTTTGTTGCCCCCATTATTACATTGAAAATCATCTGAAAAGTGTTGCGTGAAATTCCTGCGCCCCAATAGCCGGCGCCTTTCTTCTGATAATCTTCAATTATACTGTTGTGCGATACATTTACGGCTATCTTTTTGTAAGGCAGGCTCCTGGGCAGTCCGTCCTCAGTGTCCGTTGTGCTTACAAATGCCGAGTGACACCAGTAGGGCGCCACTGTTCCGTCGGATCTTACCGATTCACACCAGGGCACAAGTCCGTAATCGTCATTGGGGGAATCGGAAATCGTCCACAAGTCATAGTCTTCATTGCTTGTGTCTACATTCCAGTAAAACGTCATACCCATAGCCCCGACATCAACCAAACCCTCTTCGGCGTAGTTTTCCGCTCCTTTTATTGCCGTTATATAGGGGTCGCCGTTTTCGTCACGAATATAATTGCAGTGCCACCAATCAAACAAAGGTATATTTGCATAGTCGTCTGTTCCCTCTGCAGTGTCCGTAGACGAAGTAAAGCTCAGCCCCTCATTGTCAAGCAGCTTTTCCCCTGTTGATGTGGGGTTACTTGCAAATTTGTAAAGCTTTGTTTGGTAGATTTTGCCTGTTTTTCGTAAAGCAAAATAAGCAGACAGGAATCTTTCCAAATCTGACGATACAGCCTCGGTAAGCTCGTTGATGGCTTCCGTAATAATTTTGTTTTGTACAGGATTCTCCGATTCTTTGCTTAATTCGCTGTCAACAATAATATTATTTGCCCCGTCCTCAATCCCCATAGCCCTGATTATGCCTATAATATCATCTTCGCTTAAACTGCCGCTTTCCTGTTCAACCCATTCATTTTGATTGTTCAAAAGCCAAACGGAACTGTCCTCCGAAACACGGCAAACACTGCCCAAACCGCAAACTGCGTTTGAATTTGTTTTTCCGCCTTCCTGTTTGCCTTTTGCGGCGTTTGTCGGCAGATTTTCAATATCACTTCTGTAATCTGCCAAATAATAAGTTCTTGAATAAATATTTTTGTCTTTAAATCTTTTAATAGCGTTAAACATAATTTGCCCCTTTCTTTATTTGTTTTCGGTTAAACCGGCTGTAAGTCAGAAAATAAACCGACCTCCCTTCCATATTTGTAATTACGATTATATAGGAAAAATGCTGACCGCTGC
>JAJQBF010000239.1 GCA_021203425.1 Clostridiales bacterium
CATATTACCATATATATTTTTTCAAAAGTCTGAATCGTTTCCGCATTATATTTTAATGAATAAGCATAGAGCCGGAAGCCTTACTTTTTCGGTTAACCCCTTTTAAGGTTTTTAAGCTCTAAAAGACCTCTTATGTTTTTATTTATTATTATATCGGCTGTACACTTTTCTCCTGTCTGGGGAAGAGTAAGGGGAACGTTTTCGGCCTTTCCCTCATTTAAAATTGTTTTTATTAAATCTCCGTTTACCTCTCCGCCGTAGCCCTTAAGCTCGTCCTTCCAAACAGTAAACTTACAGCCGCTTTTCCAGCCGCCGCAGTAAAAAGCCTTTGTATTTTCAAAAACAGGCTGTCCGCAAAACGGACAGACGCCGAAGGTTTTTACTCTCCTCTTTCCGCTTGTTTTTGCAGTTTCGGGAGCGAAAACCACAGATGAATTTGTGTTGAAAGGGTATGCGGCAAGAAAATTGACATAGCGCTTTATGCTGCCCATAAATCTGTCGGTTTCCATAGTGCCTTTTGAAATTGAACGAAGTCCCTTTTCCCAACGTCCCGTTGTTTCGGGGCTTTTAAGCTCTTTGGGGCAAACCTCCGTAAGTTTCATTCCCTTTTCGGTAGGTATAAGGCTTTTGCCCTTTCTGACTATGTATTTTACGGCAATAAGCCTCTCGATTATGCCGGCTCTTGTTGCCGGAGTTCCCAAGCCGTTTTCCTTAAGCTGTTCCTTAAGTGCCTCATCTTCAACAAATCTTCCGGCATTTTCCATAGCCGACAGAAGAGCTGCCTCCGTATAGGGGGCAGGCGGCTTAGTCTGTTTTTTCTTTTTTGTAACTTTCTTTGCCGTTTCGGGCTGCCCCTCCGACAAGTCGGGAAGAATTTCCTCTTTTTTCTCCTTTTTGCCGGCAATGTTAAGGGATGTCCAGCCGGGGTCTTTTACGGTTGTACCCTTTGTGACAAAGCTGTTGTTGTTTACCTCCGTTATAATTGTGGTTGTGTTGTAGACATAATAAGGGTAGAAAACAGCCATAAAACGTCTTGCCACAAGGTCGAAAACCTTGAATTCGTCTTCGCTTAAGCTTTCCGGACGCAGTTTTCCGTCTGTTGGGATTATGGCATGGTGGTCGGTTATTTTCGAATTATCTATAATTCTCTTTGAAAAAGGCAGTTTCGGCAGGGATGTCACCTTTTCCGCCATATCTCTGTATGTATTTGTAAACGACAGCAGCTTAAGAACACCATGAATCTTAGGAATCATATCGTCTGAAAGATAACGGCTGTCCGTTCTCGGGTATGTTATCATTTTTCGCTTTTCGTAAAGCTCCTGAGCTATTGACAGAGTTTTCTGTGCTGAAAAGCCGAATTTTGAATTTGCATCACGCTGAAGTTCCGTAAGATCGTAAAGAAGAGGCGGTGCCTGCTTTTTTTCTTCTTTTTTTATGCTTTTGACAAAGCCTTCTTTTCCCTTTGTTTCGGAAATTATTTTTGCCGCAGCCTCTTCGGTTTTTATTTTGGAGCTGTTGGCTTTTAAATCCGTCCAAAGCCCTTTATATTCGCCGAAGTCAGCGGTTACTTCGAAATAATCCTCCGGCACAAAGGCATTAATTTCCTTCTGTCTTTCACAGATTATGGCAAGGGTTGGGGTTTGAACACGGCCTATGCTGAGAAGAACATTATATTTCAGCGTAAATGCTCTTGTTGCATTTATACCTACAAGCCAGTCTGCCTCACTTCGGCATTTTGCACTGTCATAAAGCCTGTCATATTCGCTGCCGTCTTTAAGGCTGTCAAAACCGTCCTTTATTGCCTTGTCAGTCATACTGGAAATCCAAAGACGGGAAAAGGGCTTTTTACATTTCAAAAAATAATATATATATCTGAAAATAAGCTCTCCTTCCCGTCCGGCATCAGTTGCACAGATAAGGCGGTCTACCTCTTTGTCATTTATAAGCTTTTTCAGGGTGTTAAGCTGCTTTTTTCCGTCCTTCGAGGCTTTAAGTTTGATTTCGGCAGGTATAATGGGTAGGCTGTCCCTCCGCCATTTTTTCAGGCTTTCATCATAGTCTTCGGGGTCATAAAGCCCTACCAAATGACCGAAAGCCCAGCTGACTATATAATTATCGTTAAATAAAAAGCCGTCACCCTTGCCGTTTGCACCGAGAACCTTGGCGATGTCACGGCCTACTGAAGGCTTTTCTGCTATTACAAGTGATTTCATTTATGTTCGTCCTTTTTAATATTGATTATAGGGAGTATGAGATACAAAGTGCAAACTTGGTGCCGCAATTACCCCACCACCGCTGTGTATACCTGTCCTATCAATTACCGTAAATGTAGGTTTACATTTACGGCACCAATTGAGTTCAATCAGCGGTTCCCTTCCCCTTAAAAGGGGAGACTATGCATATTCCAAAATTATAAGCTCTATGCCGTTTTTTATATCCATATTTCCCGAAAAAGCCTGCCTTAATAAATTTCGGCAGTCGCTGAGAGCTGAAAGCAGCTGTTTGTTTGTGAAATTTCCGGCTTGTGCGGCAGCTTTGGTAACTACGTAAGGGTGGGCACCCATTCGCTTTGAAATTTCTTCTTTGGGCATTGACTTTGAAAGATATTTATACTGCAAAACCCGTCTGAACTGTCCCGCTATTGAAACGAGAATTAAGACAGGCTCTTCCTTCATAAGTATTAAATTGGAAAAAATTTCAAGAGCCTTTTCAGGTTTTTTATACCCTACGGCATCTACAAGGTCAAAAATTCTGTTTTCAAGCTTTTTTGTTGTAACAGCCTCCGCATCTTCAAGTGTTACTTTACTTTTGCCCATAGTGTAGGCAAGTATTTTTTGAAATTCATTTTCCGCTGAAGAAAAATCATCTTCAAGGTTTGAGATAAAAAAATCAAAAGCATTTTTGTCAAAACTCAGATTTTCATTTTTTGCTTTACTTTGAACAAAAGCCCTTACTTCCTTGGGAGAGGGCTTTTTACATTCAAGGCTGTGCCCGGCTTTAGCCATAGCCTTGTAAACCTTGCTCCTTTTATCAACTTTTTTTTCATTAAAAACAATAACGCAGTCGGGGTTTGGATTTTTAAAATAATTTACAAGACTTTCATATTTTTTTACACCGGAAAAAGCTCCGGAATCCTTCACGGCTATAACACGCAAGCCCCCGAAAAGACTTAATGTATTTGCCGTATTAATAAGGTCTGCCGGATCAAAATCCCCTTCAAAGCTGTCTTTATAGCCTTCTTCAGACAATACGGCAGTTTCGATTTTCTTTGCCGTATCGTCACGGAGTTTTCCTTCTTCA
>JAJQBF010000260.1 GCA_021203425.1 Clostridiales bacterium
TAGTTTTGAAATGTTTTTGTTATTTCAAGTGTCTACTCTAAGGGGATTATATCAGCTAAACCGCCGTCCCTTTAATTATTAATTACTGATTATTGATTTTCCGTTATCAGCCTGTATAGCTGTATGCACTGTTAAGAACCTTACGAAGAATCTTTGCTGCATCATTAGCATCAGCAACACCGTCGCCGTCTACATCTGATGTATTCCAACCTTCCTGAGCCTCGCCTGTAAGTACAAATCTAAGCATAGCTGCTGCATCGTTAGCTGTAAGTACGCCGTTTCCGTCTACATCTCCGGCAATATCGCTGCTCGGAACAGAAGGATCATCTTCGGAACCTGATTCGGTTGTTGTTTCAGATGCTGCTTCAGTTGTTGCCGCTGCCGTAGTTGTTTCTGTTGTTGTTTCGGCTGCTGCTGTGGTTGTTTCATTAGCTGCCTCAGTGGTAGTTGTTGCATCGCCGCCTGAGCTTGAACCTGTCAAAGCTGCACTTGCATAATAGAGGTAGGTTGAAGTTGTACCCTTTGTAATTTCGTGATCTCCTGCCTCAATATCAAGTTCGAGAATATATACTCCCGAGCCGATTGAGCTTGCTGCCGTCAGTGTATATGTTTCGCCGTCAACCTTAACTGTCGGGCTGTCAACGGTTGCATAGAACACAAGTGTTAATTTACCGTCTGAGCCTGTGGTAAATGCTATATCTGTTTTTGATTCCATCTTAACTGCTGCATTAAGAGTTTCGCCGTTATATGTTACGGGATTATTCTTTGCACTGCTCCACATACTGCCTGTAAGAGATACACCGAGAGTATTTTCACCTGAAGTCGGGTTGTAAATAAGAGTACCCTCTGTAGCTGCTGCGGTTGTTGTTTCGCTGTCTTCTTCCTCTTCTGTTGTTTCTTCTGAAGACTCTTCCACAACTGTTTCGTCTGCATCGCCGTCGTCAACATCGTCATCACTTGTGCCGCCGCTGCTTGAAGTATAGCTTACGCCTACAAATGAAACATTAATTCCGCCGGACTGTGAATAAATATAATATGTGCCTGCAGATAATGTATCTGTTGTTTCTGTGTTATCTGAACCGGTGCTTACAGGTGCGTTAATTTCCTTATATGTGGTTGTTCTGTCTGTTACAAGAAGGGTTCTTGCCGTATCCTTTGAACTTGATATTGCTGTTACTGTAATTGTTCCTTCTTCTTCCAATGTAACTTCAATAACTCTTGAAGTCGGGCTGCCACTGTCATCAAACTTTCCTATTCCGCCCAGTCTTATTTCATCGCCTTTGATATCTACTGTACTGTCGGATGCAGCATAAACCTTAAATGCTCCGCTTGTTGCCGTTGCAGTAAGTGTTGTATCTTCGGTTGCAATATCGCTTGCTACAAGTTCTAAGTCATATCTTGTCTGACCGCCTATTGAACCGGGGTTAGCCGAAGGCTCATCAGAGGTTGAACCGAGAGAAGCTGCGTCTTCAGCGTTTGCTGTTTCTCTGTCTGTATAAGCTGTGTTTCCGTCAACACCTGTAGCAGAACTTGCTGCTGCCGATGAATCAACTGCCGATGAATCAACTGTTCCGCCTACTACTTTTAATGAAGATGTGTAGCCTGTTACCATTGATTTAAGAGCTGAAACAACAGCGTAGTTTGTGTCTTCAGTACTGTCGTCGAATGTATAGAAAATGTCACCGCCGTTACATCTTCCGGCATGTGCCATAACTATAGCGGGTATGTTAGCTGCGTCGTCTACATCACTTTCATCAACGCCTAAATATTCGGCATATGCTGTGTCAAAGTTGTTGTATGTTCCGCCTGCTGCCGTAACTGTCGAGGGGATTGTTTCGTCTCTTGTTGTTACTATATATCCGTCAAAATCGTTATTATTTACTGAATAGTCTGTATATCCGTAGGAACCTGTCATAATGTTGCCGTACATCTTTATAGGTGTACCTGTTTCGCCTGAAAGAACTGCGCCTGCCTCATGACCCTGACCGCCTATAAGAACGGGATATTTACAATTTCTGAAATAGTTCTGTTCTACGAAAAGACTCGATGCCATAGCCGACGCCGAACCGTATTTTGAGTTGCCGTCAAAATAGTTATTGTAAACGTGTACTGACATTGTTCTTACACGGGGGTGTCTTGAGTCTGAATGATCAAACCAGTTGTGGTGATATGTAATATAGTTGTTTCCGCTTTCGGACTTCATACCGCAAAGAGAAGATTTTCCCGAATCCCAGAAATGGTTATAGGAAATTGTAATATACTGTGAGTCATTCTTAATATCAACGGTTCCGTCGCCCTTAGCCTGGTCGCTGTCTCCGCCTACCTGGCCATAGAAGAAGTCCATATTGTGAACCCAAACATTACAGTTTGATGTATCCATTGAAATTCCGTCGTCCATACAGTTAAGAATTGCAAAGTTTCTGAATTCTACATTTCCTGCATTTCTTACAAGGAAACCGAAACCGCTTACGGCTGCGTCGTTGCCGATACCTTCAAATGTTATGGGCATAAGGTAATAGCTGCCTTTACCTTTAACCTGAATACCCTCGGCAGAACTTGAGAAAGAGTCAACGTCATCGTCCGTTACAGTACCTACAAAACGGAAAGCTATAGGTGTTGTATCATAACCCTTCTGATATCTGTCGATTATGTCCTGTATACCTGTACAGGTTGTTGTTGAACCCTTGCTGCTTGTTATAACGTCTGTTGTAATAGTTGCTGCGTTTTCAGCTGTTACATAGAAAACCTTAGCATCGCTCTTAAGAGAACCGTCGTTGTTGTAGGCGCCTATGCCGCCTTCGCTGTAGTAAGTTGACTTTGTTGAAAAAGCGGAACCGCTTCTGTCATAAGCCGAGACTGTTATGCCTTTTATTTCAGATGACGCCAGTTCACTTCCGCCTTCTGAATCATAAGCCACAATTTTCATATCATAGCTGCCTGCCGGTAAACCTACGGCGTCAGCTCTTAAATATGTGTCATACTGTCTTATAAGTTCATCATCAAGAATTTCATATTCCGAATCGCTTGATGCCTTTACATAGACTTCATAAAAACCCACACCCGAAACAGGTGTCCATTCTGCATAGGCTGTTTCATACCAGCCTTCGGCAATAACCGTTAAGTCAGCAGCACCGGCTGAAATCTGACTGAACGTAAAGCATGAAAAAAGCATTATCGCAGAAATAACTATGCTTAATACTTTTTTAACATTTTTCTTTGTCAATTTAATTTCCTCCTTTAAGGTTTATACCTCGTATAAATGTTTATAAATCGAGATTACACTGTAATTT
>JAJQBF010000280.1 GCA_021203425.1 Clostridiales bacterium
GCATAATACATTTTAAAGTTATTTTAATGTAAAATTTGTTTATAAATGCTATAATGTATAGATATACTGGATATATATTTTTAAAAATTGCAAAATTAATGTATATGAAAAATCGGGAAAAATGTGTAAAATAAATAGTATATTAATGAGTATTTTTAAGAGGTGGTGAATATAATGTTTAGCGTTAAAAAAGTCGAATGTGTTACAAAAACATTCAGACTGCCTATAGATTTGGTTAAGGAAATGGAGGCTGTTGCGCAAAGTAAAAATGTTTCACTGAATAATTTGGTTACACAAAGCTGTCGATATGCTATGGATAATTTAGACAAGGAAGAAAAGAAGGCTGCCGGGATTATTTGATTTCCGGCAGTTTTTTTAGGTAAATGATGATTAATTCTTCATTTCTTTTTTAAGGATTTTCGATTATCTCGGCTTTAACGGCTTTTATAAGATCCGAAGGACTTAAAATTATCTGAACCCCTCTTTGACCTCCGCTTACACCGATTGTTTCAAAATCAAGACAAGACTTTTCTATAAAAGTTGGATAAAGTTTTTTCATACCTACGGGGGAACAGCCGCCTCTTATATAGCCCGTCAGCCCCAAAAGCTCTTTTACGTGTATCATTTCAGTCTTTTTATCCTTTATTTGGGCAGCAAAAGACTTAAGGTTTATTTCACGGTTTACGGGAATAATACAGACAACAATACCTCTTTTTTTCCCCTCTGAGAACAAGTGTCTTAAAAAGGCGGTTAGGGTCAACCCCCATTTTCTCGGCGGCTGATGTTCCCGATAAGTCATTTTCATCATATTCGTAGGTTTTCACTTCATAGTTTATTTTTTCTCTGTCAAGAATACGCATTGCATTTGTTTTGATTTTTTTGCCATTTGTCTACCTTCTTCTTTATAATGTTTTTCCCGGGCAATACTTCGCAAAGAGGCAGTTTCCACAGTCGGGTTTTCTTGCCTTACAAATTGTTCTGCCCAAGGCTATAACCTGTGTGTTATATCTTATCCAGTGTTCTCGGGGCAAAAGCTCCATAAGCTCAAACTCTATTTTAACAGGATCGTCGCTTTCGGTAAAGCCCCATTTTTTACTTATTCTTTTTACGTGTGTGTCGACAACTATGCTGGGAAGATTAAAGATATGACTTCTGACAACATTGGCTGTTTTTCTGCCTACACCCGGCAGGGCTGTCAGCTTTTCAACCTCGGAGGGCATAACTCCGTTATATTCTTCCAAAAGCATCTTTGCGGCGGCTTTTATGTTTTTGGCTTTGTTGTGGTAAAAGCCGGTGGATTTTATGTCATTTTCAAGCTCTTTTATATCGGCATCGGCAAAGTCTTCAAGCCGGGTATATTTTTTATACAGCTTTTCCGCAACCATATTAACCCTGTCATCTGTACACTGAGCCGACATGATTGTTGAAAATAAAAGCTGCCACGGGTTTTCGTGTATAAGATAACATTTATCTTCTGTGGGAAAAACTTCATCAAGAATATTAAGAATTTCTTTTACATACATATATGTTCTCCTTTGGCAAGGTCTTGGTTATATAAAGGAAGGCGGAAGAAGATTTTCCTCTCCGCCTTCGGTTTGTGTTTAATCTACTACTTTTTCAGTTGTGTAATAGCCGGTTATTTCGTTTTCGTCCATCCAGATTTTTTTACACTTCATAAGATAATCGAGAGTATCGTTTGTATAGTGGTAATAGGTTTTTAAAATCTGCTGTGTTGTGTAGAGATCGTTATAGGTTAAATAAGGGTAGTCAACAAGTTCTTCACTGCCTGTGTAGTAAAGGGCATAGTTAAGATTGTTGTTTATCTGAACCCATTCGTCTCTTGTGTCTTCTATGCCTTTAAGCATATTGTCGGCTGTTTCTTTATAAGATTTAACCCCTGTTATATAGGAAATTTTGTAAAGTACGTTCATTTCCGCAAGCTGATGGTTAAGGGAGCAGTGAGTCCTGCTGTAGCCCTCCTGACCGCCGTAGTCTTCAACAAGCCAGCCGCCGTTTTCCGTTTCATAGTGGTTATTTTCGGCGTGACTGTTAAAGAAGTCGCCGTAGGCAAGCAGAGCCTTTAAAAATATTTCGTCATAGTAAAGCCTGTAGGTCGCTATAAGGTTTGAGGCAAAGTCAGTATTAAACCTTGTGTCGTAAAAATACGAGGTGATTCCGAAATCGATATAAAGCCATTCGGACTGGGGACCTGTGGGCCAAAAGCCTTCTTCATTTTGATTCTGAGCGCAGAGATAAGTTGTAGCATAGCCCAAATCATAAGCAACGGGGATATTGCTGTAGCTGACAAGGCTTGAGCCTGTGTAGTTTGAAGGCTGACGGTATAAAATATTTTCTCCTCCGGGTACATAATTTGAGGGAGTTTGGAAATAATAACCGTCATAACAAAGCCGCCTGTTGCTTGCGTAGTTTAAATGGAGCAGTGAAAACAGAGAGGAGTTTGTCCAGTCTGCTAAAACACGGTTTGACTCAAGACACCATATATCTCCGATATAGTCGGGGCTGTGGGGGAAGGAATAGTTTACATTATATCCTCCGTCGACTTTAGTTAATGTAACGGCAAGCTCCTCATCGGGAACGACAGTCATAGTGTTATAGTCGAAACAGTTATTTTTATAAACGGCAGGCAAGCCCAAAATCATATGATAGCTGTCTGTGTCTATAAATAAAACTTCTTTTAAAAGATCGTTTTCGATGTTTGACGTCATAAACCATTCTTCCGACGAAGTATTGTAGGCTCTTATTTCCACGCTGTTTCCGGGGATAAAAAGACTTACACTGAATCTTTCATAAGGGGATTCATAGGTTCCGTCTGCCGAAACAGTGCCTGCGCCTGCAGAAAAGCCCTCTCTGTAAACAGATTCGCTGAAGTTATAACGCTTAACCCAGAAAGTGTCTCCCGTACCGTAGGATATGGTTTTCTTTTGTACGTTTGCACCGTTTTCGGTAAGGGTTTCACTGTAATAATCGGCTTCAATGGGCTGTGCGCCCCATCTTTTATATTTTGCCAGTGTGTTGTAACATATGAGGTCAGCGCCTGTCAAAGGGTTTCCGTCTTCGTCAGTGGGAACCGTTGTGGCCTGAACAGTTGTTTCTTCTGTTGTTTCTTCGGTGGTTTCCTCAGTCGTTGTTGTTGCCGAGGTTCTTCTTGATGATGCCGCATTTGCCGAAAATGTAAAGCCCATAGCTAAAGCGGCTGTCATAAATAAAGTCAAAAAATATTTCATATTAAACACCCTATTATAG
>JAJQBF010000306.1 GCA_021203425.1 Clostridiales bacterium
TTGCGAGAGTGCGTCAAGCACGCAGCAATCGGGGCTTTTATAGTATGGTGGTATGCGGCACATATGGAAGTTTACTATAAAAGCGTTGTCGATAGACAGGCAGATAGGCAAACAGAGTTTGCATAGCTGACTGTATATCAGACAACCTCCCCGGTATGAGCAGCGTAGGATGATAGTCCGGAGCAGCGAATACCGGGGGACGATTGCGAGAGTGCGTCAAGCACGCAGCAATCGGGGCTTTTATAGTATGGTGGTATGCGGCACATATGGAAGTTTACTATAAAAGCGTTGTCGATAGACAGACAGATGGGCAAACAGGGTTTGCACAGCTGACTGTATATCGGGACGATAGGAACCCGAAAGATATCGGGCGCTGAAAGCGGTTTTGTACAAAGTACAAAACTTCTGATGCGAGAGTGCGTCAAGCACGCAGCAATCGGGGCTTTTATAGTATGGCGGTGTACAATGTACATGAGAGTTTATCATCAAAAAACAGAGATATTTTAATTTTTAGGAGGAAAACATATGTCAGGACATTCTAAGTTTGCGAATATTAAGCACAAGAAAGAGAAAAACGATGCTGCAAAGGGCAAAATTTTTACCGTTATAGGAAAAGAAATTGCCGTTGCCGTTAAAGCAGGGGGCGCAAACCCGGACTCAAATTCCAAGCTCAGAGATGTAATTGCAAAGGCAAAATCAAACAATATGCCTAACGATACCATAGAAAGAAGTATTAAAAAGGCAGCCGGAAACTTAAGCGCAGTTAATTATGAATCCATAAGATATGAAGGCTACGGTCCCAAGGGTGTTGCCGTAATTGTCGATGTACTTACAGACAACAAAAGCCGTTCAGCGGCAAATGTAAGAGCTGCTTTTACAAAAGGCGGCGGAAATATGGGAACAAACGGCTGCGTTTCATTTATGTTTGACGAAAAGGGTCAGATAATAATTGCCAAAGACGAAGACGAGGAAATCGACGAAGAAGAGCTTATGATGGCAGCTTTAGACGCCGGAGCGGAAGACTTTTTAAGCGAAGACGACTGCTTTGAAATCATAACAGACCCCGACGATTTTTCAGCTGTAAGAGAGGCTTTGGAGGCTGCCGGCTATGAAATGGCAGAGGCTGAAATTACAATGATTCCTCAAACATATACAGAGCTTACAGCCGATGATGATATAAAGAAAATGAATAAGCTTTTAGATATGCTCGATGAAGACGACGACGTTAAAAACGTATATCATAACTTAGACGATTAAGGAAGTGCTGATTTAAGATAAGGAGAAATTATGCTTGATTATATTTTGGTTATTCCCTTCGGGCTTGCCGGAATTGCCGGGTTTATAGGCTTTTTCCTAAAGCTCAGGGAGCTGCTTAGGGTCAGAGCATACGGCGGCAGAACCGACGCCGAAATTGTGGGGGTAAAAGAAGAAATTGTAAACCCGGGAAAGAGCAGTGAGACGGCTTACTACTCTCCCGTAATACAATACAGAGCAGGCGGAACTCTCTACAGAAAAACCTACTCAAAGATAACCTCCCCCGTTAAGCAGAAAACAGGAGAAAAAATAAGAATACGCTACGATTTAAAGGAACCTTCTCTTTTTGCGGAAGAAAAACTGACAGAGCTTGCCCTTCAGACGCTGGGCTTTCTGGTTTTAGGGGTAGGTATGCTTTATTTTATAGGTCATGTATTTGTGAGGTAAGGTTATGAAATTAAGCCAAAGATTTATAACAGCTGTTTACAAATTCGATAAATACAACGAACTTATAAATACAACAGTGGGTTCATCACTTGCGTATTATTTCTTGATTTCAATTTTAACGGTTGTTATTATGAGCGCAGCTGTTTTTCCGGATGTATCGGAAATATACTCTTCCATAAGCCAAAACGTGCCGGAGTTTGAAATTACCGACGGAAAGCTGACAGCCGAAGACATTGTGGATATAAATGCCGGAGGAACGGTTGTAAAGGTTGACTCCTCCGTTGATGATATCGAAGAGCTGGTTAATGCGGAAGATTATGTTCAGGGTATATTTATAAGCAGCAGCGAGTTAATTGTAGACAGCAAGCTCAGCAATATTTACAACAGAACAAGTCTCGAGACTTTCGATGGGCTAGACAATAGCTCTTTTAAGGCAGCACTGGTATTTTTAAAATATTTGACTTATATGCTCGCATTTGTTTTTTTAATGCTGTCGAAAGTTGTATTTTTACTTTTCGTGTGGTGCGTGGCAAAGCTTATGTCAAACCTGTTTAGGGGAGGGCTCGGCTTTAAGGATTCTCTTAAGCTGGGCATTTATGCATCAACAACAGCCTCTATTATAAAGTCTGTTCTTATGGTCTTTGCCGTTTCAATGCACAACATTATTTTCTACGGAATAATTATTGCTTATATGTATTTCGGTCTTGAAAGCTGTAAAAAACAGGAAGTAAAAGTGGAAAACAACTTAGGCTGATATAAAAAAGGAGACGGGGAAATGGAAGTTGTCGATTATAAATATGAAAGCAGTAAAACAAGCTTTTTTCGAAGGTTCACAAAGTCGTTTTACAAGTTTAACGAATATAACGATCTCGTAGATACCTCCGTTAAATCATCTGTTCTTTACGGCTTTTTAATGACACTGGCAATTGCCCTGTTATTTGCGGTTTTGAACATTCCTATGGCTGTAAGCCTTGTAAAAACCGTTATTAATGCCATTCCGGAGTTTGAAATTAAAGACGGAAGGCTTATTACAGCCGAACCCTTGGAGTATATATACGATGATACTGTTAACATTACCGTAAGAATCGACCCAAACGAAACCGATGTTGAAAACTTAAGGAAGGATAAAGATTATAGGTTGGGCATTTTCATAGGCGAAAAAGAGTTTCTTATTGAAAACAGAAAGTTTGTTCTTAAATATGCAGGTGATCGGGAGATTGACAAGGGAAAGGTTTATGAAATAATAAGTCTTGAACGCTTTAACGGTATGAACGAAAGCAAGCTTAAGAGAAGGGTTGTACTTACAACTGTTTTGAGTTTTATAATCTATATAATAAGCTGTTTAATTGTCAGGGCTGTTTTTATTTTCTTTTTAGGCTGTATCGCCCGAAGTATGTCAAGTGCATACAACATGGAGCATTTCGGCTTTTGGTCTTCGGTTAAGCTTGTTATATATGCCTCAACTCCGGCATTTATTTTGAAAAACCTATGTGTATTAGCAGGAGTAAACCTCCCTCTGCTCATATATTGGGGAATTATTTTGATTTATATTT
>JAJQBF010000159.1 GCA_021203425.1 Clostridiales bacterium
TTTCTTATTTGTCAATATTAAGCATTTTCAAACTCTGATTTCAGCAGCCGTTTTATCTTGTCTTTGGCTGTTTCCTCTGCGTTTTCTTTGAAATGTATCAGCACAGTATATAAGTTCTGCCGCCTATAGTTCTTTTGATGTATGGCACCTCGGCGGCAGTTGTTTCATTACCGATATTTTGCTCAGTTATCATATTTTCATTTTTGTCCGTATTGCTTCACCTCGCTTTCAAAAATCCCACTGTTTTTCAACGGCAGGGCAGTAAGTATCATTGCAATAAAAAAACAGCCTTTCCGTTTGTTTGAAAAGACTGTCACAATTTCATTTAGATTTTGTAAAAAATTATCCCTCTACAAGTCTGCGATATTTGGGATAGTCGCTTTCGGGGATTTCAACCAGCTTCATAGCTTGGTCAATGCCAATTCCCAAATTTTTCATTAATTTCTTAAGTGTTCCTACAAGAGTTTCCTCCTTGCCTTCTGCATTGCCTTCTGCTCTGCCTTCACGATAAATATTCTTTGCTTTGTATTCAAGTACGGTTCCTCCCATAACAGATTCCACTCCTTTCATAGCTTTTTCATAGTTTGACATAAGGCTTTTAACCACTTTATTTGCCATTTCCAAAATGGTTGTACGGTTATAAGCACTTAGCTTTCCCTGTTCTGTTAATGTGTCTAAATGCTCTACAATTTGTTTGTATTTGCCTATCAATGTGTTTAACTTATCCTCATCTGTGTTAAGCTCGTCAAGCTGTTGTTTACTGTTGTAATTGAAGATGTAAAAGGGTATTAAAAACAGCAAATTCTTTTCAAAAATATCTTCTAAATCATATTTTCTGATCTTCATTACAAGAACATCAAAGGCTACACTTCCGCCGGGTGTATTAATTACGATTTGCATTTTATCCGGTGTGGATTTATTGCTGCGGAGAAAAAGTATAGCAGAATTAGGGATTGTTAACTCTAACACGTTCTTTACAATTTCGCTTTCGTCCAAAGCAATCTGAGTTGCATATTCAAATATTCTGACAAGCATACTATTATCGGGAGTGCTTTGACATTCAAACAAGTATTTCTTTGTTTTTTCTCCGATAACAGTAAAACTTGAATCCGTAATCCGCTTATCTTCCTCACCGCCTTGTTTATTCAAAAAATGCTCGTTTTGGGAAAAAACGATTTCCTCATTTCCCGTGTAATTTTCGCCGAAAATCTCATTGAGAACAGGAAGAACAAGCGGTTTACAGTCGTTTATAAGTGTTTTATACACATCATCATAAGTTGTGCCTCCGACTGCTGCATTATTCCCCAATTCAATCACGCCCTTTCCAAATATAATATACGTATAAAATAGCTTTTATGTTTACAGTATGGCATAAATTATTATCTCGGTTAAAGTTTTATACTTGTTTTCTATCATGTAAATTTTCAGAACCCTCTTTCTTATACTTATATTTTATTATATTATATTCATAAAATCCTGTCAAGCAAAAATAATCTTTAAAACTGATTTCTCAAGTTGAAATTTTTCGTAATTGAAATAAAAAATACACTCGCAAAACGGGTATTTCGTAATATGCAAGCATAGCAAGTATGTACATACCTTGCCGGGCTTGTTAGGGCTGACTGCCCTAAAACCTATATAGGGGTATGCACTGTTTAGAAATTTGCAAAGCATTTTACAATATTAATTACATCTATTGCGATAGAAATAGGTGTTGATTACATAATTCCTGTTATGTTCTATAACACATAACAGAAAAAACCGGCTCTTTTCTGACACCGACAAAGGTGCCGAGGCAAGTGCCCACTGCTACAGCATAATAGAGAGAGCCAAACTTAAATCTTGATGTTTTTGCCTATCTTATATATTTCCTAGCAGAACTTCCAAAACTCGGAGAAGCCCCAACTCCAATCTAACTTGACAGTCTTTTGCCGTGGTCATACACGCTCCCCGAATACTGCAAATAAAATTATCCTCTTGCCATGTATATTCCCCACTTGGAGCGGAATATATATGCCTAATACAAAGAGGACTTTTAACGCACTATTATTGACCGTTTATGTTTATTTGTGGTGTGGCGGATGATTTTACGTTTACGGCAAATCTGCAAAATATAGTAAAATAAATTTAGGGTGAAGCTACCACTCCACCCCATATTATATATCAGTTTTCGATTTACACAAAATTTTGAAACGTCCTCCCTTTTTACGGTCTGTTCCTGTCACTTCTCTGCAAAAGTCGGCTGTATTATCAAAAATTTGGGTAATAAGCGTATCTGCAAGACTTATTTTTTTCTGCTCTAATTACATTAGTCCGAAGGTATCTGTATTGGCTTTTTTTCTTTATAATCTTCATCATAAACGAGTTTATAAAAATCAGCCTTTGCCTTTTCCGTAACTGAGTCTGACTCTGCAGATACTTTACATTCGGCGTTGGAATTATTTTGAGTATAAAAATTGTATCCATATCCCCTTATGATTAATCTGTTAACTGTAAATTTATCTTTTCTGCTACTTGTATCCCAGAAATATTTGTCTAAATGGAGATAATCCTTGAATTCATCTCTATTCTCTTTAAGTATAGGTTCTATCTTTTCACGAGTACCGTTTATAATTGCAGTATGTTTTTCATTTTCTTTCTGTAAAAATAACCAGTCCGTTTCGCATTTTACCCTTATCAGGCAATTTAACGGAGCAGAAGGGGGATAAAAGCCTTTTATGCCTTTTATTATTTTTTTTCTGGGCCATGTTAAATTTACCTCTTCGAGATAATATTTAGCTTTGTCATCATAGCTTTCGAGTTTGTCTATAATGCCGAGTACCTTATCTTCCTTTTTTTGTATTCTTCATACCGACCGCCATATTTTTCAGGTGATAACAAACCGATTCGCATATTAATTTTGTTTACAATTATTTCAATCATATCATTTTTGCAGTGCATTTTTATAAGCTCTATGATATCATTTGATAATTTTTCTGTGTCTTCCGGTGAATTTCCGTTATTCAAAGCCGAAGAGTCTTTAATGCTGTTTCTCGGTTTATTTACAGCATAATTCACAAAACTGTCTCTGCTGTTCCTGTTTACGAGTAAATAGGACCTAATGCTTTTCATAATACACATGGCTATTTTTTCTCTATTCAGTAAATTTATCGGCTTTACATTTTTAATAACCCAATAATTGAATAGAAACATATCTCTGTGTTTTTTCAGTACGGATTGGTTTTTGTTTTTCAATTCCTTGAGTAT
>JAJQBF010000035.1 GCA_021203425.1 Clostridiales bacterium
GGTTTTAAGCCATCTTACGGCTTTTGGAGGGGCAATATAATGTATAACTACAAAATTAAAAAAATAATAAACAATAATATTGTAAGCTCAACTGACAAAGCCGACCGCGAGATTATAATAAGAGGCTTGGGAATAGGCTTTCAAAAAAGCCCGGTGGTCTTGTTCCCGAAGACAAGGTAGAACAAATTTACCGTATGGACGACAACAAGGGCTTGGAAAAGCTTGAACAGCTTTTCAGCGAAATTCCCGTTGAATATATTGCGGTATGTTCTGAAATAATAAATATAGCCGAGGAAACACTGGGCAAAAAACTTAACAAAAATATACAGATAACATTAACCGACCATATCAGCTTTGCAATAGAAAGAAAGCATAATAATCTTGTTTACAGAAATGCCCTTTTAAACGAAATAATGAATTTTTACCCTGTGGAATTTGAAATAGGCAAAAGGGGCTTTAAAAATCATAAATGAAAAGTTGGGAGAATCCTTGCTTTTAGACGAGGCAGGGTTTATTGTCCTTTATATTGTGAATGCCGAATTAGACACAGATATGGGTAATATGGTTAATATAACGGAGCTTATACAGGCTGTAGTTAAAATAGCCGAAAAATATTATGACAAGAAATTTGACGCCGAAGGACTTGATTACAGCCGTTTTATAACCCATATGAAATTTTTCGGTCAGCGCCTTTTTCAAAACAAAATGGCGGAAGATGATGAAGACGACAGTCTGAGAGAAAGTATTAAAAATTCCTACAAAAATGACTATAGCTGTGCCGTTAAAATAAGAGGTTATATTTTCTCTAAATATAACAAGGCAGTTACAGAAGAGGAAATGGCTTTTTTGACAATTCACTTAAGAAGAATTTCAAAAGCATAATCAATTTGTAATTTATTGTTTTTATTTTTCGAATCCGGATAGAAAGATAAAAACAATCAGGGCTTAAAGCCCAATATAAAAAGTATTTCTCTGAAAATAAAAACAGGAGGTTAAAACTATGAAAGACAAAATTTTTGGAGTTTTACAAAGAGTAGGACGTTCATTTATGCTTCCTATTGCTATTCTTCCTATCGCCGGTATTTTACTTGGTATAGGCAGTTCACTTACAAATGAAACAACCCTTGCGGCTTACGGTCTTACCGGAATTTTCGGCGAGGGAACTGTTTTACACGCTTTGCTGCTTGTTATGAACGATGTAGCAAATGTTCTTTTTGATAATCTGCCGCTGCTCTTTGCGGTTGGTGTTGCTTTAGGTATGGCAAAGAAGGAAAAGGAAGTTGCCGCTTTGGCAGCTGTTATTGCTTTCTTCGTTATGCATTCCGCTATAAGCGCCTGTCTTACTGTTTCCGGAAAGCTCTTGGCTGACGGTTCAATTGCTCCCGATGTATTAAGCGGAACAATAACCTCTGTCTGCGGAATTCAGTCACTTCAGGTCGGTGTATTCGGCGGTGTTATAGTAGGTCTTGGTGTTGCTGCTCTTCACAACAGATTTTATCAGATTCAGCTCCCCAGCGCTATTTCATTCTTCGCCGGAACAAGATTCGTTCCCATTATTTCAACCGTTGTTTATATGTTCGTAGGTATTATTCTTTACTTCGTATGGCCTACTGTTCAGAACGGAATTTACGCTCTCGGCGGTCTTGTTACAGGCTCCGGCTATGTGGGAACACTTATATTCGGTTTAATTAAGAGAGCCCTCATTCCCTTCGGTCTTCATCATGTTTTCTATATGCCTTTCTGGCAGACAGCTGTAGGCGGAACAATGGAAGTTGCCGAACAGGTTGTAGAAGGCGGACAGAACATATTCTTTGCTCAGCTTGCAGATTCGGCTAATATTACTCATTTCAGCGCTGACGCTACAAGATATTTCTCAGGTGAATTTATATTTATGATTTTCGGTCTTCCCGGTGCTGCTCTTGCTATGTATCACACAGCACGCCCCGAAAAGAAAAAGGAAGTAGGAGGTCTTCTTATTTCCGCAGCCCTTGCAAGTATGTTTACAGGTATTACAGAGCCTATAGAGTTCTCCTTCCTCTTTGTTGCTCCTGTACTTTTCGGTGTACAGGTTATACTTGCCGGTTCGGCTTATATGATAGCTCATATGCTTAATATTGCAGTCGGTCTTACATTCTCCGGCGGCTTAATTGACCTTTTCTTTTTCGGTATTTTACAAGGCAACAGCAAAACCAGCTGGCTGTTAATTATTCCTTGTGGTATTATATACTTTATACTTTATTATGTTTCCTTCCGTTTCCTTATTACAAAGTTTAACTTTAAGACACCGGGACGCGAGGACGATGACGAAGAAACAAAGCTTTACACAAAGGCCGATGTAAACGCAAGAAGAGAAGCCTCTAAGGGCGGTTCAAGCTCAGGCTCTGCCGGCTCAGGAGATGCTGTTTCGGCACTTATTACACAGGGCTTAGGCGGAAAGAAGAATATTTCCGACGTTGACTGCTGTGCTACAAGACTTCGTATAACAGTTTTCGACTCAAGTCTTGTAGATGATAAAATTCTTAAATCAACAGGTGCCTCCGGAGTAATTCACAAAGGTACAGGTGTTCAGGTTGTTTACGGTCCAGGCGTTACACTTGTTAAATCAAAGCTTGAAGACTATCTTGACAGCCCGGCAAGCGATGCGCCCATTACTGTTTCAGTCCCTACAGCTGCTCCTTCAAAGGAAAAGAAGACTGAAAAGAGTGTTAATGCAAGCGTTTACTGTCCTATAAAGGGTAAGGTTATAAACCTTGAAGAGGTTGCAGACGGAGTATTCTCAGAGGGTATGCTCGGTCAGGGCGCCGCTGTTGAACCTGCCGAAGGTAAGGTTTATGCTCCCTTTGACGGCGAAGTTCAAATGGTTTATGATACTAAACACGCACTGGGACTTTTGTCAAATGACGGAATAGAACTTCTTATTCACGTAGGTCTTGACACAGTTCAGTTAAACGGAAAGAATTTCGATATTAAGGTTGAAAACGGTCAGAAAATCAAAAAAGGCGATCTCCTTGCCGAAGTTGACCTTGAAGGAATCAAAAAAGCCGGCTATAAGACGGTTACTCCCGTAATTGTTACAAATTCCGATGACTTTAAGAATGTTAAACAGGTTAAAAGCGGAAACGGCAATGTCGGAGATAAGATTATAACTGTAGAATAAATAATTTTTAAGGGGTGCAGAGTACAAATGCTTTGGACGTTTTTTTTATTTTTAAAAAAAAAATTATACAAAACAATATAT
>JAJQBF010000230.1 GCA_021203425.1 Clostridiales bacterium
AAGAAATATTATGTTTTTTTCCAAGTAATTCCAAACTGCCTTTTCCTTCTTCATAATTTTTCATAACTTCAAGTTCTTTCAAAAGCTCCCTAGCTTCCTCTCTGGTCACAGGTTTACGTTCCGGTTTGTTGATTTTCTGTTCTTTTCTTCTTGTCATAGTGCGTTTCTTCCTATTTAATATGTATGGGGAGAGACGATTAAATCTCTCCCGGATTGATTTCATCTTGCTGCTTACTGTTTCTTACGGAATCAATAACTGCATCCCTACTTTTATATAGTTGCTGTTTAAATTGTTCACGCTTTTAATGTCTGTATACCTTGTGCCGCTGCCGAGCGTTTTCTCCGCAATCTTCCACAGGCTGTCCGTGGGCTGAACTGTGTACAGAGAAACCCCGACTGAAAAATATGTGCCAATCTGGTTTGAAACATAAGCATAGCCGCACTCAGCCGCTTCGCATTTTATACGATACCAACCATTGTCGCACATTTCAAAAACCTCGGCAATCTCACCCTTGCGGATTAAAGTGATTTTATCTGCCTCAAGAGAGTTGCCTGCTCTTACATTAAGAAGTGTGTTTGCCCTGGCATACAAGATCGGGGTTGCGTTCCCGTCGTTGGGATATTCGTCCTCTGCCAAAGTCACAGTTTTGGCTTCTGCAATCTCATCTGCTGTAGGCTCAGTCACAGTATCTTCATCGGGTATTTCATCTTCTATTTCTGTCTGTTCTTGTTCTTCCGATGTGATTTCCAATTCGACTGTGTTTTCTTCAGTATCCTCTGATGCAGTCACAGTTACTTCCTCATCAGGATATATTGCAATTCCGGCAGGAGAAAAAACGAAATAGCCGGGGTTCTCGTCAGCCTTTTTCTGGGCACTGACCAAAAGGCGATACTGACCAATCTGGGAATCCTCATCCTCCCATGTTTTACGGACGCAATAGTACCCTTTTGTTAATTTAGCTTCTTGATTTTCAACACTCATAAATATTTACCTCCATAAAAATTTCCGCCCCTGTGAGAATATCTTCCACAGAGGCGATAGTTGATTACTGTTTACTTAAATACGCTGACGAGCAGAAACCTGTATACTTCACGCTGCCTACAGTCGCTACTCCATACAGCCATTTGGTTCCATTGTAACTCGTATAATACCCATAACAGGTTAAACTCTGACCTTTTGATAAGGTTGTAAGAATGGTCTTACCTGTTCCGGCTCCATTCCTCATATTGAGATTAGCTGTAGTCTTATACGTTCCTGCCAAAGACTTCAAATAGTTCTTAGCAGGATCTGTGGCTTTCTTCTCCGTGGTTGTAGAAGAAGATGAAGTTGTAGTTGTTGTAGAGGTGCTGCTTGTTGTATTTCCTGTTGTATCATCGGTTGTATAAGGACACTGAGCCCAGAAGTTCCAATTGGATGCTGAGTATGCCGATTTTACAACTCCGTACTGGTGTCCTTTTGCTTCATAAACATAACCGTCTCCGCCATACACACCAACGTGAGAAATGGAAGATGCGGAGCTGCCCACAAAAACCAAAAGTCCTGCTGTTTTGGGAAATGTGCTGATTTTACCCTCAGTTGTAGCCGCCGCATACATACCTGCGGCTGACTTATCCTGTGCAGAGTTATACTTAGGGGTAGAAGTTGTTGAATCGCTCCACAAATAGCCCTTAATAAGACCCACACAGTCGTGTACCCTTTTTCCATACTGAGTTTCAAAATCACTCCAAGGGCTGTAATAGCTCGGATACTGAGCCTTTTTGCTTGAATACAAACTTGCCGTTGCAGTTTGTCCGTAGGTTCCATACCAATAAGGCAGACCTACCTGTGCTTTGGCATATGCCACTAATCCTGAATTTGTCTTACTCATTCGTTTTCCTCCTCAGTTTCTTCTTCCAATGCAGATTCTAGTCTGTCTCAGAAAGAACATTACTCTTAATCTGACTGATTGCTTGAACAACTTTGTCATAGCCTAACATTGCACACAGCCATGAAAGCACCATAAGTGCCACAGCAATAACAGCAAAATGCAGTGTCAATACTGTGTCAGTCATAATTGAATAGCCTACAGTTACAGCAGCCGATAAAACAAGTGCTACAATTCCTGCTAACAGATTTGACTTATAGGTCAAACCGCACTCGTCAAGCTGAATCTTAATTGCCTCGGTCACAAGACCTGTCAAAGTTGAGACTGCCATCAGCCCCAACAGAAAAATTGAATAACTCATCCTTTTGCCTCCTCATTTGATTCTGCCGCCGTTTTAGCGGCATCTCCCGCAGTCATAGCTGTGTTCATTTTTTCTCTCTCTAAACAAATCAACTCACTTTGCTTTGTCTCGTTGTAGCTTTTAGCTGCATACACAGCAAAAGAAATTGACTCTGTAATAACGGCTGTGATAAGGGAATAAAGTGCATCAAGGTTTTGGAATTCCCACATAATCCACATTGAATAAATTTCAATCACAGAACAATTAAATAGTAGAAACGTCATGATGATTTTAGTCGTTGTGGGAAGTTTAAAACTTCTCATTGATTTTTTGACCATTTTCACTTCCAGTCTTTTATCAAATAATTCTTTTTCCTTATCACACTGCCGTTTTTCCCTCTCCACCCTCTCCATTCACTGTTTATTTCCTTAAGATTCTTTATTTCTTTTTTGCTGAATTTGCCTATACAGATTATGCCGTCGGCATCTTTTAAAACCTCGGTATAACCCATATCCGATTTATAGGCTCTCAATACATTTATACCCTTTTTTTCACAATAATCTTCGATACCGTTTCTTATCAGATAATAATAGTTGTCTTCGGCCTCTTTAGAGGCTGAAAACCACTGAAGTATACATATTTTATAAGCCGACCCGGCTGCGGCTTTTCTCTTCTTTACATAATTCAGCTTTTTTGCCGCCGCAAGCACGTTTTTCTTCGTTTCCGGGGAAGTGATAAGTGTTTCGTCATTATTTAATATACGTGATACCGTTGCTGTTGAAACCTGCGCCATTTCCGCTATATCTCTTATGGTAGCCATATAAATTCACCTCAAGGCTATTATACATTAATTCCATATAAAATTGCAAGTCTTTGTTTTAACAGACATAAACCGTCAGGCAGACTGAAGTTTTCGCAGGCATTATATAAAACGTAAATTCCCAAAGTAAATTCCACAGTTGGAACAGGCGGAATTAAGTATGGGAA
>JAJQBF010000285.1 GCA_021203425.1 Clostridiales bacterium
ATCTTGGGAAATCGGGCAGCCTTTTGTTATTACAAAGAGTATCGGAGGAGATTTTTACGGGAGAAATAAAATTCAGTGAATTAATAGGCAGGGGCTACAGGGAGTTTTGGTTTTTTAAAGGCAGGTACAGAGTTGTTAAAGGGAGCAGAGGGAGCAAAAAAAGTAAAACCGCCGCCCTTTGGTATATTGTTAATATGATGCTGTACTGTGAGGCAAATACACTTGTTGTCAGAAAAACCTACAGAACACTGAAGGATTCCTGCTTTACAGAGCTTAAGTGGGCTGTAAACAGACTTGGGGTAAACGGGCTTTGGAGTTTTAAAGAAAGCCCCCTTGAAATGACTTATCTGCCTACGGGGCAGAAAATATTTTTCAGAGGGCTTGACGATCCGCTTAAGGTTACGTCTATAACCACATCGGTAGGGCGGCTTTGCTGGCTGTGGATTGAAGAGGCATATGAAATAAGCGACGAAAAAGACTTTAACATACTTGACGAAAGTATAAGAGGCTTTGTGCCTGAAGGGTTGTTTAAACAAATTACCCTTACATTTAACCCATGGAACGAAAGACACTGGCTTAAAAGGCGTTTTTTTTGATGTTAAAAGCCCTGAAATTTTAGCTTTAACAACAAATTATCTTATGAATGAGTTTTTAGACGAGGCGGATATACGGCTGTTTGAGGATATGAAAATAAGAAATCCGGCAAGGTATAAGGTGGCAGGGCTTGGCAATAGGGGCATTTCGGAAGGGGTTGTTTATGAAAATTGGGAGGAAAAGGACTTTGACCTTTCAGATATTATAAAGACGAAAGGGGCGGCAGTTGTTTTCGGTCTTGATTTCGGCTATACAAATGATCCGACTGCTTTGTTCTGCGAAGTTCTTTTAAAGAAAGAAAAAATAATCTACGTTTTTGACGAGCTTTATGAAAGAGGGCTTACCAATTTTAAACTTGCGGCAAGAATAAAGGAGATGGGCTACGGAAAGGAAAAAATAAGAGCCGATGCCGCTGAGTCTAAGAGCATTGAGGAGCTGAGACAGCTTGGAATAAAAGGCATAAGAGCGGCAAGAAAGGGTAAGGACAGTATTAATAACGGTATTCAGTTTATACAGGGCTTTCGGCTGATTATCCACAGAAGGTGCTGTAATTTTTTAACGGAAATTTCCAATTATTGTTGGGACAGCGACAGAGAAGGCAGAAAAATAAACAAACCGAAGGACGAATTTAACCATCTTATGGACGCAATGCGGTACGGTCTTGAAGAGGCAATTACAGGCGAAAGAATAAGCTTTTAACGGAGGGATAAATATGTTTGATTTTTTTAAATTCACTTACAAAACAGGCGGCTGCCGTTATTGAAAACGGGGCAAAGAGCGTTATGTCGGACAGACGCTTTATCGAGAGAGAAATTGAAAAATTTCTGACATCACCTGTAAGAAGAGATATGCTGACGGGAGAAAAATATTATATGGGCGAGCAGGATATTCTTATGAGAAAGCGCACGGTTATAGGTGAAGGAGGAGAGCTGACGGAAGTTGAAAATTTGCCCAACAACAGGCTTGTGGACAATCAGTTTTCACGGCTTGTAGACCAGAAAACAGGTTATTTTTTAGGCAGACCTTTTACGGTTCGCTGTGAAAACAATAAATTTGAAAAAGAGCTTAACCTGATTTTCGACAGTGAATTTTTGAAAACATTAAGGCTTATTCTTGAAGACTGTTATCTCGGGGGAATAGGCTGGATGTACATATTTTATGACGAGGAAGGAATGCTTTCTTTCAGACGGTTTAAGCCCTATGAAATTTTACCTTTTGGAAGGACGAGGAACACAGAGAGCTTGATTTGGCCGTAAGAATTTACAGAATTTACGGCTATGACGGAGAAGGAGACAGTTTCAAGGACAAGGTTGAAATTTACGGAAATGACGGTGTGAGATTTTATGAAATGAACGGGCAGAGACTCATTGAAGATGTTGAAAAGGGGTTTATGCCCTATGCCTTTACGGAAGACGAGGAATACGGCTTTTCGGAAATTCCTCTTGTGGCTTTTAAGGCAAACAGCAAGGAAATTCCTCTTATTAAGCGTGTTAAAGGTCTTCAGGACGCATTAAATTCGGCCAGATCCGACTTTATGAACAATATTCAGGAGGACTGCCGAAATACTATACTTGTTATAAAGAATTATGACGGTGAGGATTTAGGACAGTTCAGGGCAAATTTAAGTCAATACGGAGCTGTTAAGGTAAGAAGTATAGACGGCTGTGACGGAGGAATTGACACTCTTAAGGTAGATATAAATTCAGAAAATTATAAGGAAGTCTGTGATATGCTCAAGAAAGCCATTATCGAAAACGGCGGCGGCTATGACTCAAGAGACGAGAGATTTTCAAATAACCCCAATTAGCTGAATATAAAGGCTATGTTTTCGGAAATCGATATTGATACAAATAACACCGAAACGGAATTTCAGTCGGCTTTTAAAGCAGTTTTAAGATTTGTAAGGGATTATCTTTCAAACTGCGGAAAAAAGGGTTTTGAAAATGAAGAGGCTGAAATTATATTTAACAGAGATGTTCTTATAAATGAAAGTGAGGCAATAAATAACTGCCGCCTAAGTATGGATATTTTGTCAAAGGAAAGTGTTATCGCTCAGCGCCCGTGGGTTAAAGACTTAAGGGCGGAGCTTGAAAAAACGGATAAAGCAAACAATATAAAGGAAGGGGGAAAATCTGTCTTTGGAGGAACGGCAGACATTAAAGAACCGTCTGACAATGATAAAAATATGAATGGAGGAATGAAGTTATGAGAGAAAAGCTTTCGGAAATAGGGCTTACCGAAGAGCAGATTTCACAGATTATTGAAATAATTGGTTCTGCCGGCGGCGGCAGCGGTGAAAGCAGCGAGACAGAAAGACTTAAGCAGGAAATTACAGAGTATAAGGAAAAAATTAAGGAGCTTGAGACACAGAGCATCATTGACGATGAACTGAGAAAAGCGGGAGCAAGAAACATAAGGGCTGTCAGAGCGCTTATCGATTTCGGCAGTCTTGAAATTCAGGGAAACAAGGTTATAGGGCTTGATGAACAAATTAAGGAGCTTGTGTCAAACGAAGACACGGCTTTTTTATTTTCAAGGAAACAGGGGCTTAAGGGTGTTAAACCTGCCTATTCCTCGGGAAAACCGAGCAAAAAGGATTTTAAAGACTTTAATTATGATGACTGGGACGAATATTATAAGAAAAAAGGATAAAAAGGAGAGATAATTTATGGCTAAATTTAATGTGACAAGTTTTAATCCTCAGGCTTTCGGGGCTTATATAAATACAATTCCCCAGGTCAGCAAAAACGAGCTTATTAAAAGCAGGGCATTAAGCGTAAACAGTGAAATAAAGAGAGTTTTTGTCTCACAAACAGGTACGGCTTATGCTGTTTTGCCTATGTACGGACTTTTAGGCGGAGATGTTTTAAATTATGACGGCGGAACGACAATTACCGCCGATACAACAAAGACTTATGAGCGTGGGGTTGTTGTTATAGGCAGGGCTAAAGCATGGCTTGAACAGGACTTTGCCGAGGACATAACAGGAGGCGCCGGCTTTATGGACAATGTGGCAAGTCAGGTAGCGGAGTATTTCGACGGAGTGGATCAGAATACACTTCTTTCCGTTCTTGAAGGTATTTTCAATATGCAGGACGAAGAAGGCTTAGCCTTTGCAGACTGCCATACTTTGGATATTTCCGAAGTTGATGACGGCTGCTGCGGTTCAACTACCCTTAATACGGCGGTTCAGAAGACAAGCGGCGACAACAGGAGCAAATATACAATTTGTATTATGCATTCAGCAGTTGCCACAAACCTTGAAAACCTGAATATGCTTGAATATCTTAAATATACCGATAAGGAAGGTATTCAGAGAAGTCTTAATATCGGTACATGGAACGGCAGAACCGTTCTTGTAGACGATGCTATGCCTGCGGAGGAAGACGAAAACGGCGACAGTCTTTATACAACCTATGTTTTGGGACAGGGCGCCTTTGACTATGCCGATGTAGGGGTTAATGTGCCTTACGAAATATACAGAGATCCTTTTACAAACGGCGGTCAGGAGAAACCTTCATAGCCAGATCGAGAAAGTGTTTTGCGCCCTACGGTATAAGCTATATTAAGGCTAATCAGGAAAGCCTTTCCCCAACAGACGCCGAGTTTTCCGACGGCAGCAACTGGGAAATTGTCAACGACGGTATGGACGAAAAGACATATATAAATCACAAGGCAATTCCCATTTGCAGAATTATTTCAAAGGGCTGATTATATGTATGAACGAATAGTTGAAAGACTGACAAACTTAGGTTACAGCTTTGACAGCGACGGCGATGCCGGTTTGCTTGAGGAGGAGATGGCAAGGGGGAAGGAGTTTGTTCTTTCCTCCTGCAATCTCGACCTTATACCGGCGGTTATCGAAGAAACCTATATTGATATAGTCTGCGGCTTTTTCTTAAGAAGCAAGCTTTACGCCGGAGCTTTAACCGATGAGGCAGGAGAGAAAATCGTTTCACGAATAACAGAGGGAGACGTAACTATTGAGTATGCAGCCGACAAGGAAGTCAGCACATATGAAAGAATCGACGGACTTATTTCACACTTGCTTAAGAAAGATGCCGAGCTTGTATCCGTCAGAAAAATAAAGTGGTAACGGAGGGGATTATATGGTGAATATAAGCAGTGAGGCGGCGGTTCTCTATGAGGGAATTTTTACGGCATATGAGTTTGTGCCTTATACAGACGAAACAACGGGAATTGTCACTTCAGTTAAAAGTGAATATTTAACCGATATTCCCTGCCGAATAAGCTACAGTACTGTAGACATAAACAAAAAGAGCCGTTTTCCCGGCTATAAAAACCAAACGGCAAAGCTGTTTTGTTCTCCTTCTGTTGAAGTTAAGCCGGGGTCGGAGATTGTTGTGACTCAAAACAGATTTACGGAAAAATATATTTCTAGCGGAGCGGCGGCTGTCTATACAGGGCATAGCGAAGTTGTTTTGAATATTAAAAATGTGGGGTGATTAAAATTGGTAAATGATTTTATAAAAGGAGCGGCGGCGGCTCTTAAGGGCTTTGGCTATCCTGTTTATATTGAAGAAATCCCCATGAATTTTGAAAGACCCTGTTTCACCGTTAAAGCGGAGTCGGTCAAAACCGAACCTTATTTAAGCAGATATTTTAAAGAAACAATAACTCTCGGAACCGAACTTTATATGTCGGAGGGAGAAAGCTCTTCCGAAAGCTATGAAGAGGGGAGAAACTACCGTTTGGCAGAGATTGAGGCAGGCGTTTACGAGGCACTTCGTTTTATAGCGGCAGACGGAAGGATATACTGCGCCAAAAGTATAAATTCTCAAAGAAAGTCGCAGGTTACCTCGGGAAATACACCTTCAAATGTTGAAGGCTTGGGGGCAATACTTTATGTTAAGGCAGAATACAGCAGGTTTGTAAGAAAGTCTGTAACCGAAGACGAGAGCGGATTTATGGAAGAGCTTTACGACAACTATTATTTGCAGTAAAGCAGGCAAGGAGGCTTTATAATGGATATTAATGAAAAGACAGAAAACAAATTCAGCAAGGAAACTCTCAGAAAAAGCAAGCTTTTCAGCGGCAAAAAGGATCTGATTTCTGCGGTTTTAAAGGACGGAGAAAGCTATACGAAAAAGGAAACGGAAGAACTTATTAACAATTATTTAACGAAGGAGGTAATGTAACTTGGCAGCAGGCGGAGGAACATTTACGGCTAACAACAAAGTATTGCCGGAGGCATATATTAATTTTATATCTAAAGCCAGAGCCTTGGGCACTGTAGGAGAAAGGGGAACAGCCGTTCTTTTATATGTGACGGGTTGGGGAAACAGCGAACTTATAAGTATTTCGGCAGAGGATTTTCAGAAAAACTGTCTTTCTCTTTTGGGCTTTGATTATACGGCGGATAAAATACTTCCCCTGAGAGAGATTTTTGCAGGGGGCGCAAGTGAAATTTTGCTTTATACGGGAGACACGGGAACGGCAGCGTCTGCCTCGGCAAACAGTCTTACGGTTAAGGCGGTTAAAGCCGGCAGCAGAGGAAATTCGATTATCATTGTTATATCCGTTGATGCAGATGATGAAAGTTTGTTTGTCATTAAAACATATATGGACGGAAGTCTTGTTGACAGTCAGACTGTGGAAAGTACAGAAGACTTTGAAACAAATGATTTTATATCAATAAGCGGAACACTTTCGGAAAATGCCGGAATAAGTTTAAGCGGAGGAGCGGATATTGAACCGTCGGGCAGTACTTATTCAACATTTTTGGGTCTTGTTGAGGCTGAAAATTTTACAACTGTTATGTATAACGGAACGGATTCAACCACAAAGGCTCTTTTTGCAGCTTTTGTTAAAAGACTTCGTGACGAAGAGGGTTATAAGGTGACCTGTGTGCTTTATAACTATGACGGAGATTATGAGGGTATTATCAATGTAACAACAGCCGCCGAGCTGGTTTATTTTACCGCCGGAGCGACAGCAGGGGCGGATATAAACGAAAGCCTTACCAATATGGCTTACAGCGGAGAATATGATATTTCCGTAAGCTATACAAAATCTCAGCTTAAAGCGGCAATTGCAAACGGAGAATTTGTATATTATAACGATTTGGGAACTCTTCGTGTTCTTAAGGATATCAACTCACTTGTGACTGTTACAACAGATAAAAACAGCGATTTCCAAAACAATCAGGTTATAAGGGTTCTTGACGGCATAGGAAATGATGTAGCCAAAATTTTCAATAATTATTATCTAGGCAAGGTTCAAAATGATACCTTAGGCAGAGATATTTTCAGAAGTGAGGTTATTGAGTATTGCGGCAAGCTACAAAGTATGAGGGCAATTGACGAGTTCAGCTCTGATGACGTTACTGTTTATAAGGGCGACGAAAAGGGCGATGTTGTTGTTAATTTCTATGTTGAGCCTGTTTCCGCTATGGAGAAACTGTATATGACGTGTATTGTGGAGTAAGGAAACTTGGAGGAGTAAAGTAAGTAAGTGGTGCCGGTGGGACCCCATCGTCATACCTGCGGTATGACACTTCCCCTGGGAGGGGAAGCTTGGAGGAGTAAAGTAAGTAAGTGGTGCCGGTGGGACCCCATCGTCATACCTGCGGTATGACACTTCCCCTGGGAGGGAAAGCTTGGGGCGTAAGGTTTATAAGTGGTGCCGGTGGGACCCTATTGTCCTGCCTTTGGCAGGACATTTCCCCTGGGAGGGGAAATAAAAAGGAGGAATTAAATGTGACTTATACTCAGACGTTAAAGACGTGGGACGCCATCAACGGGGCTATGGGCTGTGTTTATGCCAAGGTTGACGGGTCTGTTGAAGAGATGTTTTATGTTAAGGATATTGAGGCGGTTATAACAAAGAAAAAGTCGGAAATTAAGGTTTTGGGCTATGTGGGAACAAAGACAAAGGCAACGGGCTGGTCCGGTTCAGGAACTATGAATATGTATTACTGCACGTCTTATTTCCGCAAAATGATGTTGGAATATGCCAATTCGGGGGTTGATACATATTTTGATTTATATATCGAAAATGAAGACCCTTCTTCAGAAATAGGTACACAGAGAATCTGGCTTAAGAGAGTAAACATAAATACGGTTAATATAGGCAAGCTTAATACCGATTCAACGGAGCTTTCGGAAACAATTGATTTTACCTTTGACGGGGTTGAAATTTTAGAAAGCTTTGATGAGGTTGAAGGGGAATAAGCTTTTATAAATTCATTAATTTTAAGCGGAGGGGGCGTATATTTCGCCTTCTCCGCTGTTTATAAAACGGAGGAAAATAATTTGACTGTTCAGGAATTTTTGAATATTAACAGAACCGACAATATTTGTTCACAGACGGCGGTTTCAAAAAGAATATGCAATGAAAAGGGAGAGCCTTATTTGTTTAAAATTAAAGCCCTGTCTCCCGAGGAATTTCAGAAAGCAAAAAAAACAAAGCATTAAAGGGGAGGGGAGATTTAAATTCATTTAAGGCAGCGGTTGTTATAGGGGGCTGTAAGGAGCCTAATTTTAAAGATGCAAAAAGTATAGAGCTGTTAGGTGTTAAAACACCTGAGGAATATTTAAGAAAGGTTATGCTTACCGGTGAAATTTCACGTTTAGCCGGAGAGATTTTAAAGTTTTCGGGGTTTGGTGAAGAAATTGGGGCTTAGAGAGTATTTTGCCGAAGAAGGGGAAAGAACTGTTTTTATATCGGCTAGGCTTAAGGACAAAAAGGGCAAAAGGTTTAGATTTGTCATAAGAGGACTTAAGGAGAAGGAACTTGAAGAAATAAAGGCAGGCTCTGAAAGAGAATTTATTTTTGAGGTTATAAAAAGATGTGTTTCAGAGCCTGATTTTACCTTAAATGAAGAAATAGAACAGAGCCTTTTGTCGGGAGAGGTTTACAGGCTTTATTATGAAATAATTAAAATCGGAGGATTTGACAAAAGCTTTTTCGAACTTAAAAAACAGGTGGCGGATATGCTTTTAAGAGGTGAGCCTAAGGCTGTTTACGGCTGCCTTGCAGCTTTTGAAATGGGGATTTTGCCCAAAAAAATTTCAGAGCTTGACAGAAAGGAAAAGGCCTGTATAGGGGCTTTTATTGATGAAAAGGTAAGAATAAGAAACAAAAAGGGGCGGTAGATTGTGGCGGTTGAGTTAATTGTTACTCATAATAATGTAAGCTGTGATATAGGGGAGTTTTGCGCCGGAGTTATAAAACTAAGCTATTATAAAAGCGGAGCGCCATCTTGTTTGGAATTTTCGGCGGCAAGAGATTTACCTGAAAATTTTTTCGGCTTTTATGAGGGAGATTCGGTGGGGTTTACAGTTGACGGAACAAAAATGTTTTATGGCTATATATTTACAAAAAGCCGTACAAAAGAGCAGATTATAACCGTAAAGGCTTATGACCAGTTGAGATATTTTAAAAATAAGGATACGTATATTTATTACGGGCAGACCGCAAGCTCCCTTTTAAGGCTTATACTTGATGATTACAGGCTTAAGGCAGGGGAAATTGAAGATTCGGGCTATGTTTTGCCTGACAGAATAGAGTCGAATCAAAGTCTTTTCGATATTATGCTTACGGCGGTAAGTCTTACGAAGAAAGCAACGGGCAGAGAATATATATTGTATGATAATTACGGTGAAATTTGTTTTAAAAATAAAGAAAATATGGTTCTGCCTCTTCTTGCTGACGAAGAAATGGACGGGCTTATAAATTTCAGTCTGTCAACAAGTATTGACAGCGACACCTATAACAGAGTTAAACTGTTTTTAAGCAGAGAAGAAAGCACCTGTTTTTCCGCAGAGGATTCTGCATCTGTGAGTGAATGGGGAATTTTACAGTATACCGAGGTTTTGACAAGGGAAAACCTTTTAAGCGGAGCCGCCTCGGCGGAAATGGCGGAAAGCATTCTTGCCGAAAAAAAACAGGAGAACCCAAAGCCTTGTAATTGAGGATATGGGAGATGCAACAGTAAGGGCAGACAGCAGAATTTGGGTTTGCCTTTCGGGGGACAGGGATATTGCCGAAAAGGGTTATGTTGAAAGGGCGGTTCACACATTTGAAAACGGGTTTCACAAAATGAAACTTAATATAGATTTGGAGGGATAATATGAAGATTGCGGAGGCTGTAAAGGAAATTTGCAAAAAATCAGACAGAAACCGGATATCCGGCGGATCTTATGATCGGAACGGTTGTTGCCGTTGAGCCTTATGAAATAAGGGTGAATGAAAAAATAACCCTTACGGAAAAATTTCTTGTTTTTACCGAAACAGCCCTGGGCAACGGCTACGGGCTGGATATTGACGACAGAGTTGTTATGATTTCTTCAAACGGCGGTCAAAGATATCTTGTTATAGACAGAGTTGCGGAGGCTTGACAAATGGAAAATTTAAGGGAACTTCTTAACATTTATTTTTCCGAAGACATGGAAGACAAAACCTCAGACAGCGTAAACGGGGCGGGAGATATTTTCGAGAGCAAATATGAAAATATTTTCAATACACTTAATAAGGAAGAAAAATATATCACAAATGTGTTTGAAAACATCTTAAAGGAAGGTAAAAACGAACTTTCGGCGGTCGGCGGAAGTGAAAGATTAATCGAAAGGGCTTATGAAGGAATCGGTAAAACAGGCGGTGTTTCGGCTTTGGCTTATTATAATTATGACACTTACGAACCCGAAGAACACTCTGTGAAAAGCGAAACCGGAGAAAATATTATAAAAGGCAGTGATTATGCAAATAATGAAACAAATATTGTAAATGAAAGCAAATATTCGGGAAACAATGAAAATTATGATAGTGTTTTAAAGTTATATAACGAAACCGAAAAGGCAAATTACAGCGATTCGGAAGGTATATTTAACATATCCCAAAGGGGAGCCGACACAAATATTTACGGCGGTTCGGAGCATAACAGGTTTGAAAGTTCCATAAATGCCAATCAAAAAATTCAATCTTGACTGATGAGCTGTTTAAGCTTGAAAAAGAAAACGGAGGGGCGGAAACGTCTGTAAGCGGAGCAGACTTTTCCGCTTTTGTTCCCTCCTTAAATTCATATACGGAGAGTCTTTCGGATTCTTCAAGTAAAATCAGCAGTGAAAACATAAATGATGTTTTAAACAATTATTACGGCGGAGCAGAGGGCAGCCGAAGTATTACAAACAACATAAGCCCCTCTTTTAATTTTTACGGCGGTTCTTCCGGCGGCGATATCGATATTGACGATATTGCGGAGAAGATAGGGGAGATGCTTATGGAGGCGGCGGCAGGGTCGGCAGAGGGTTTTTACGGATAAGGGAGTGAGGGGAAATGTACAGATTTATAATTGATTATGAATACAGGAGCATAACGGCAGAACTGCCCTTGGCGCCGGAGAAAATGATTACAAAGCTGGGCGGCAAAACAACCGTTATCGACCTTGTAAATTACGGGGAAATAAGTATTCTTAAGGATATAGGGCTTAGGAATATAAGTTTCAGAATACTTCTGCCAAAAGACGAAAATGTGGGAACAAATTCTGTCTATTTTCATGAGCCTTTGTATTTTCTTTCTCTTTTCAGAAACATTATGGCAGACAAAAAGCCTCTCAGGCTGATTATTTTAAGGGATTTGCCTGACGGAACTAGTATATTTAACGGAGATATTAATTTGAGCATAGACGGTTATACCGTTACGGAAAACGGCGGTGAAGAGGGAGATTTTTATGTGGACCTGAATTTTAAGGAATACAGAAGTCTTGACCTGGTAAAGGCGGTTGTTTCCGACGGTTCGGTTTTCGAAGAGACAGTCAGAGAGACAAAGGAAACGGCTGAGACATATACCGTTGTTTCCGGCGACTGTCTTTGGAACATAGCAAAGGCGGAGCTGGGAAACGGTGAGCTTTATACACAGATTGCGGAGCTTAACGGGCTTTCTTACCCATATACGCTGAGTGTAGGGCAGGCTTTGCGGCTTGGGTAGTAATAAAGTTCGGTGTCGGTGCCGGCAGAACCCCTCAGTCTCACTGACGTTCGACAGCTCCCCTAAAAGGGGAGCCTTGAGTGGTGTGAAGTTTTGTGTCGGTGCCGGCGGAACCCCTCAGTCTCACTGCGTTCGACAGCTCCCCTAGGAGGGGAGCCTTGGCGGTGTGAAGTTTTGTGTCGAAAGTACCCTCGGTTTCACTTTGCAAACGCTGCTTTATCGCCGAAAGCCCAAAAGACTTTCGGCGAAGAGGAGGAGTTCCGCAATGAGTCTTACTTTCGACATAGGAGAAAGTAAACGAATGGAGGCAGCGACGACGAGAGGAGCCTTTTAAGGAGTGATTATATGATACCTGCGGAAAGTGTTATACAGGAAAGTGCCGAGATGCCTTCTTATACATACGGGTTGGCGGAGGATTATGTCAGGGGGTATGTTGACGGTTTGGAGGCTGTGAAACAGGCGATTTTTAAAATACTTATGACGGAAAGATATAAATATGTTATATACAGCTTTAACTACGGGGCTGAAATTAATAAGGTTATGGGCAGGAGCAAGCCGGAGGCAAAGGCACTTCTTCCCAACATAATTAAAACTGCTCTTTGCACCGACAGCAGAATATATGACGTGGGAGATTTTGAGTTTTATGATATTGACATAAACAGTCTCGGGGTTAAATTTACGGTTCAGACGGAATACGGCGAAATTGATGCGGAGGTGAGTTGCGATGTTTGAAAGTATGACATTCGACTATATTATGGAAGAAATGCTTGCCGAAGTAAGCAGCGAATTTGACAAAAGAGAGGGCAGCATAATTTACGATGCCCTTGCACCGGCGGCTGTTGAGCTTGCCTAGCTTTATGCGGATTTAGACGGAATTTTAAATCAGGTTTTTGCCGATACCGCCGACAGGGAATATCTTATAAGACGGGCTTATGAAAGAGGGGTTATACCCTATGAGGCAAGCTGTTCAAGGGTAAAGGCCTGTTTTAATGTTGACGTGGGGCTTGGCTCAAGGTTTAATTTGGGAGATGTAAATTTTTCGGCGGCAGAATATGAAGGCATCGATGATGACAGATATTATGTTTACATATTGGAGTGTGAAACAGCCGGAACGGCAGGAAACGTAACGGGAACACTTATACCTATCGACAATATTTCCGGCTTGTCATATGCTGAAGCTGTTGAAATTACGGTTTACGGAGACGATGAAGAGGGAACGGAAGATTTCAGAAAAAGATATTTTGACAGCATAAACAATATTGCTTTCGGCGGAAATATTGCCGATTATAAGGAGAAGGTCAAGGCAATAGACGGTGTGGGAAGTGTTAAGGTTTACAGAGCCGATGACTGGCTGGGAGCCGGTACTGTTAAAATTGTGATTACAACTTCGGAAAATACTGAACCTTCGGCGGAACTTGTGGAAACAGTTAAAGAATATTTAGACCCTTCCGACAGGGAAGGCGAGGGAACAGGCTTAAGCCCAATCGGTCATATTGTTACCGTTGAAGGAGCGGAAACCGTAAGTTTTGATGTAAGCTGTACTCTTAAAACAGACGGAACGAATGACAGCTTGGAAAGTGATGTCAGTGAAGCCGTTTTGGCATATGCCGCAGAACTGAATGAAGAATGGGAAGATACTGAAACAATAACAGTTTATATTTCCGGACTTATAGCAAGGCTTGTTTCCGTAAAAAGCGTTATCGATGCTTATGACGTGGCTGTTAACGGCTATGAAGTAAATTTGGAGCTTTCCGACAACTGCATAGCGGCAGTGGGGACAGTTAGCATTACGGAGGTGTAAATATGGGCAGAAACAACAAACTGACAGACTATCTGCCCTTTTATGACAAAAGAACAGGCGAATTTAGGGAAATATGCAGGGCAGAGCAGAAATATATAGATTTGCTGTGGAGTGAAAACGAAAGAATTTTAAACGAGGGCTTTGTTATTACGGCGGAAAGCGAGGGGCTTGAAAGGCTTGAAGAAATTTTGGGTTTAAGTTCAAAGGGGCTTGAAATTTCAGAAAGACGTGAAAATATAATTTTTAAGCTTATGGGAGATTTGCCCTACACAATGAATACCGTTTACAGACGGCTGAAACTGCTTTGCGGAGATGATTTTATTTTTGAATACGGCAGCGAGGCTTATACTCTTAAGGTTAGGCTGGGGGTTTTAAGCTCGGAACAATATGAGGTTATAAAGGCGCTTCTTCTTAAAATCCTTCCAGCAAACATAAGCCTTGATATGGAGATACAATATAATACTCACGGAGACTTAACGGCTTTGACTCACGGGGCTATGTCGGCATACACTCACAAGAAGTTAAGAGAAACTGTATTTTAAAGGAGGAAAAATATGAAATATACCGAGGTTTACGGATTAAAAAAGCCGGAGACAGACGACTATTATAATGTAGAGGATTTTAACTATAATACAGACATAATAGAAACAGAGCTTGAAGACAGGCTTTCTCTTTCGAAGGGCGGATATATAAGCGGAAAAATTTATTTTAAAGACGGCGACGACGATATAGGGTGGATAGGCAATTATAACGGAAATCTTATGGTAAGTTCAGCAGATACCACACTTATAGAAAACTGTTCTTCCGAAATTTATTATTATACATCACGAAACGGATATGAATATGTAGATATAGAAAAGGTTTTTAAACCGGCGGTTGTTACCGTAGCGGCTTATCTTTCCGACAAAGAATTTAAACAAGGGGCTGATTATGTAAGCACAACGGCATCAGGAGACAAAACGGAAATTATAAAGGCGATTAATGCCTGCCCCGAAGGCGGAATCGTTAAGCTTTTGCCGGGGGAATATGTTATTACAAGAGAGGTATATGAAGACGCAGACACAAACTCAATTGAAATCAAAAAAAGCATAACCATAACAGGGGGTTCGGCGTCGGGTGTTATATTAAGGCAGGAAGGGGAAATCACAACACCTACAATTATTTTTAAGGTTATGGCGGAAAATGTTTCGATTGAGGATATGACACTGCGTATGGAGACTGACGGTAATTCGGAGGTTACTTTTTTAATTTCAGTTATGTCAAGTCATACATCGATTAAACGCTGTATATTCGAGTCGGAAAGCGGAATATCGCTTGTAAGCAACACCATACAATTTTATTATGACGAAAGTATTACACAGGTTAATCCCGATGATGAAAGTGGATGTATTTTAGAGGGAATAACTATAGAGGACTGCCGCTTTAACGTAGACTATCCTTCACTTGTTCCCGACGAAAGTTCTATAGTCAGCTCGGAAGGAGAATATTGTGATTTTATAAGAACCGGCAATTTGAAGATAAGCGGAAGAATGTACGGAAATATTTCGGCTAAGGGTTTTATAACTTTTTACAATTCTTTTGACGATATGAGTTATAACAATGATTTGGTGATTTTCGGAAACGGAGCCTTAAAAAGCGGTGGTTATTACGGAGAAGAAGTAAGAAGTTACGGATTTTAAAATAATGAACAAGGAGGGGTTTAAGCCGTAATTATGAGGCTTAAGCCCTTTTTTTGATGAGCGGGGATATAATAAGTATTGTATTCAGCAAAATTGTATACTGAAAGAATTTTTGAAAAAAATCTCTCAGATTATGGAAAAAACTGGAAAATATG